>JBKPMI010000421.1:0-13670 GCA_046732075.1 Acidobacteriota bacterium
CCCCAACGGCGCGGCGCTCTTCGGCCTGGAGGACGTGCGCGGCTACGAGTCGCTGGTTCTGCGCCGGTTCGAGGAGACGTACCCGCTCTGGAGCCGGCGACAGTTCACGTCGCACAACCGTATCGAGGACGTGCGCGCGCCCTTCCTCTCCTACCTGAACGCGCGCTACGCCGTCGCCGGGCCGGGCGCTCCGGCGCCCGCGGGGTGGACCGCCGTCGCCCGCGGCCGCGACGCCGCCGTGTTCGAGAACCCCGGGGCGCTCCCGCGCGCGTTCGTGCCGCGGCGGATTCGCGGCGAGCCGGACGCGCGAAAAGCGCTCGCGGAGATGGCGAACGCGAAGGACTTCCGCCAGACGGTCTGGGTGAGCGGACCCCCTGCCGACGCGGCGAACGGAAGCGCGAACCTGCGCGTGCGCGAGATCGGACCGGACCTCGTGATCGAGGCGGACGCGAGGGAGCGCGTTCTCGTCGCGACGTCCGTCCCCGACTGGCCGGGGTGGAGGGCGGAGGCGTCCGGGAGAAAACTCCAGACCGCGACGGTGGATCACGCGTTCGTCGGTTTCTGGCTTCCGGCGGGGCGAAACGTCGTGCGGCTGCGTTACCTTCCCGGATCGTTCGTCGCGGGCGCCGCGCTGTCGCTCCTCACCGTGCTCGCCCTCATGCTGACGAGACTTCTCGGCCCGCGGCGCGCGATACCCTAGCCGCCGCTTGTTCCTGCTCGTCCTGCGGCTCCTCGTCGTCTACTTCGCGACCTCCGCGCTCGCGATCTTCCTCGCCAACCGGTGGATCTCGCGGATCCGGCCGGCCGTGGCGATCCTGGTCTCGCTCGGACCTTTCCTTCTGACCGGAAAGGCGATGCTCACCGCCGGCGTCTACGCGCCGCTCGACATCGCGTACCAGGCGCACCCGCTGGCGGCCCATCGCGCCGAGCTCGGGATCGAGGGAACGCAGTCGCCGATCCTGGGCGACGCCGTCTCGCAGTTCATTCCGTTCCGGAAGGTCGTGCGCGACGCCGTCAAGAACGGCCGGCTGCCGCTCTGGGACCGCTTCATCCTGGCGGGGGAGCCGCTCCTCGCGAACACGCAACCCGCCGTCCTCCACCCCGGAACCGTGATCGGGTTCCTCCTCCCGCTCGCGCAGGCGTGGACGTTCGAGATGACGCTGCGTCACTTTCTCGCGCTCCTCTGCATGTACCTCTTCCTGCGCGAGCTCGGGCTGCGCGAGCTGCCGTCGATGCTGGGCGGGATCGGCTGGTGCTTCTGCGAATACCTCGTGTTCTTCGCGGGCTGGCAGCACTCCGCGGCGGCGCCACCTTTTCCTCTCCTCCTTCTGGCGCTCCGGCGGGTCGCCCGGGAGCCCGGCCGCCGGTCCGTCGCACTCACCGTCGCCGTCCTCGTGCTCATCGTCACGGCCGGCCACCCCGAGACGCTGCTCCACAGCGTTTTCGCGGCCGGCCTCTACTTTCTCTTCGAGCTCGCTTTCGCCGGCCGCGGCCGGCGGCTCCGCCCGGTCCTTCTTTCGCTGGTGGCCGGCGCGCTCGCGCTCGGCTTCTCCGCGGTCCTCCTGCTGCCGCTCGCCGAGGCTCTCCCGCACACCGCAGAGCACTTCGTCCGGTCCGGGTGGTACGCGCACATCGACAAGTCGGTCTCCGTCGCGGAGAGCCTGCGCCGGTCCATCCTCGACGTAATGCCGTATGCGTTCGGCGTTTCGGGCCACGGCCGGTCCGCGATCGGCTTCGGCGAGCCGGCCGCGTACGCCGGCGCCGTCCTGCTGCCCTTCGCGCTCGTGGGGCTCGCGTCCCGGCGGCGGGAGAAGTGGGGCCTCCTCGCCGTGACGTTTCTCGGACTCGCGATGTGGGCCCAGCTGCCGGTGGTGACCGATCTCGTTTCGAAATTGCCGATCTTCGACATCGGCCTGAACCAGCGGATGGCGTTTCTCGCGGCGTTCGGGATGTCGGCGCTGGCGGCACTCGGTGCCGAGCGCCTCTTCGAGAAGCGCGACCTGCTGCCGTTCGCGGCGGTCGCCGTCACCGTCGGCGTCCTCTTCCTCCTCTACCGGGAAGTGCGGCCGACGCTCCTCCGACTGGAAGTGCCGGAAGATTTTCTGCGCGGGCGATTCCTCCTCCAGGTCGTCCCGCTCGCGCTCCTCGGTCTGGCGCTCCTGCTCTTCCGGAGCCGACCCGGCCCGGTCCTCGCGTTTGCGGTTCTCCTCCTGCTGGTCGAGCGGGGACTCGAGTCCGGCCATCTCTACCCGACGTTTCCCAACCGCGCGTTCTATCCGCCGCTCGCGGTCCTCGATCCCATCCCGCGCGCGGCTCCGTACCGCTTCACGTCGGTGGGCTTCAACTTCGTGCCGAACATCTCGGCCCTCTACGAGCTCGAGGACGTGCGCGGATACGAGGCCATGACGTTTCAGCCGCTCGTGGAGACGTTCCCGCTCTGGTGCGTCCCGCAGCCGATCTGGTTCAACCGCGTCGACGACCCCACGAAACCGTTTCTGGCGTTCCTGAACGTGCGGTGGGTGCTTGCGCCCGAGGGGTGGGTCGCTCCGGCCGGATGGAAGGAGTTGTCCCACGGCGACGGCATGAAGCTCTACGACAACCCGACGGCGCTCGAGCGGGTCCTCGTCCCGAGGGAGCTGCTTCGTCGGAAATCCGAAGCGGATCAGCGCGACGCGGTTCTCTCGCTCACCGACTTTGCCCGGTACGGCATCGTCGGGGGCGATGACTCCGGCAACTGGATCACCAACGGCCACGCGGAAGTGCGGATCCATTCCTACCGACCGGAGCGGATCGAGGTTTCCATCGATGCGGTGAATGCGACAGTCGTCGGCACGTCGATCCCGCGCTGGCCCGGCTGGAAGCTCGCGATCGACGGGCGATCGGGAGAGCTTCTGGCCTACAACCGGGCGTTCCTGGGGTTCGCCGTCCCGGCCGGCCGCCACGAGGTGGTTCTGCGCTACCGGCCGGACGGATTCGTAGCGGGAGGGATCGCGACCGGCGCGACGATCGCCGGCTGCGTCCTCACGGCGCTCGTTCGGCGGCGGAGAAGGACGCCAGCGCCAGCAGCGCCGTAACCGGCGAGAGCACCCGCGCCGCCGACCAGGCGATCCAGAGAGACGGATCGAGCGGGTTCTGCAGGTACGCGAGCAGGAGAAACGCCGTAATTCCGGCGGCGACTCCGAGCGGGATCAGGGACCGGCGCCCCGGGCGGCCCGACAACAGGAAGACGAGCAGCGGAACCGCGAACGGCAGCGCATAGCTCACCTTCCAGAGCGCGATCCCGACCGCGGTCAGGATCGTGGCCGCGTGGTCCCAGTGGAATTCGGACGCCCGGCCGTAGCCCTGGTATCCGTAGAAGATCTTCCGCGTCATGCCGAACGCGAACCACGTTGCGACCGAAACGAGCGCCGGAGCCAGGAGACGGAGAGCGGCTCTCCAGGCCGGCCGCGCCCGACGGCGCTCGAGCAGGAGGAAGAGAACGGTTACCGCCAGAGCGAACGGCAGACCCTCGACCTTGGCGCTCGCCGCTCCCGCGAGCAGGCACCCCGCGAGGATCTGGACCGCGGCCGTCCCGGCGGCCGGGGTGAGAAGGAGGGCGACCGCCGTCACTTCGAAGAACAGAAGAAAGGGCTCCGCGTTTCCGGCAACCGCGGACCGGATGCCCTGCAGAGCGAGAGCCGAGATCGCGAGAGCCGTGGCCCCGGCGGCGGCGGACGTCCGCCGGGTGGTCGACAGGATGCCGAAAAGCGCGACGGCCGTGGCGGCCAGGAGAAGGGGGAACGTCAGCGTCGCGGCGCCCCAGGGAAAGCGGCCCGCGATCATCGCATTGAATGCGAAGACGTTGGTGACGAGCGGCGGGTAATACACGTGGAGGTACTCGAGGTGCGGTGCTCCGAGGAAGGCGGCGTCGATGGTGCGGGCCGCTGCGAACTGCTGGGCCTTGGGTCCCCAGAAAAGGAGAAGGTCCGTGGATGTCGACCGCGCCGCAAACGTCGCGGCGAACGCAGCCGCGAGAGAGGTCACCGTGAGGAGATGGGCGATAAGGACCAGAGCTCGGGACCCGCCCGCCACACCGGCGTCGTCCTCCACGGGTTCCGACACTCTCGGAATGAAGGTGCGAATCGCGAACGCGACGCCCGCGCTGGCGACCACGAGCAGAAAACTCCATTGCCAGCCGGCGAGAGCGAACGCCGTCATCGTCCACGAGAGGAGGACCGCCCCCACTCCGCCGGCGAGGACCGTGCGAGTCATCCATCCGAAACGGCGAAACGTGGCGTGCGCCAGGAGCGGCGCACCGAGAAGCGGATACACCCCGAAGGACGCCAGCCAGACCCAGCCCGCTTTCACCGTCTCCTCCAGACGCTGCCCTGCGGGGCCGAGAAAACGAGCCGGCGGCCAGGCGAGGATTCGGTCCGGCCCACGACGATTTCCCAGTCCGCGGCCGCGAGCTCCTCCGGGGGCGTCGGGACTCCCCAGAGCGCGGCGGCCACGATCCTCCGCCCGGGAAGCAGCGCGATGCCGAAGCGGTGAAGGTACATATCGTTGTTCGCGTCGGCGGGCTCGGTGCGTATGACCACGGACGCACCCTTCGGGATGAGCGGCTCCGCCCGCGCGAGCAGGATCCACGCCGGGGGCGTGGACGTCGCGTCGGTCGCGTCGTAGGGGGTCTGGGGTACGTGGAGGAGGCCCCGCGAGAAGGGGAGAGCGGCGATCGAGAAAGCGGCGAGGACCGCCGCTCCGACGAGCGAGGCGAGGACGAACCTCCTCACCGACTCATCGCGCGAGGCGGCGCAGCACCGCGAGGTTCTTCCGATCTTGCGCGAGCGTGTCGTCCTTGGGGGTCTCGAGGAACTTCGGGATCGCGGCGAGACGCGGGTCGGTCATCAGGTTCCGAAATCCCGCCCGCCCGATCGTCCCGCGTCCGATGTGCTCGTGGCGGTCGACGCGGGAGCCGCGCGGCTTCTTCGAGTCGTTGACGTGGATCGCGGCGAGCCGCGAGAGCCCCACCGTGCGGTCGAACGCGGCGATCGTCTCGGAATATCCCTCGCGGGTCACGAGGTCGTAGCCGGCGGCGTGGACGTGGCACGTGTCGAAGCAGACCGCGACCCGACGGTTCACCCGCACTGCGCCGAGGAGGTCGCGCAGGTGCTCGAACCGGTGGCCGACGCACGAGCCCTGGCCCGCGGCGGTCTCGAGCAGGATCCGGACCCGCGCCCCGGCGGTTCGGGCGAAGACCTCGTCGAGCGAGGCCGCGATCCGCGCGACGCCGGCGGCCTCCCCCTCGCCGCAGTGCGCGCCGGGGTGGTAGACGAGGTCCGGGATCCCGAGCTTCCGGCACCGCTCGATCTCCTCGACGAGAGCGTCGATCGACTGCCGCCGCAGCTCCGCAACCGGGGACGCGAGGTTGATCAGGTACGAGGTGTGCGCGATGACCCGCGAGAGGTTCGCGCCGCGCGCGGCGGACCGGAAGGCGCGTGCCTCGGGGCGATCGAGAGGCTTGCCGATCCAGCGGTTGTTGTTCTTGACGAAGATCTGGACGACGCGACAGCCGACCTCGAGTCCCCGCTCGATGGCGCGCGGCGTTCCGCCGGCGATGGACTGGTGGGCGCCGAGGGGGAGATCGGGGAGCGGTGCCGCCATGAGGAGATTCTAAGTTGGGGTCAACGCTGAATGGCTGCATGCAGCGATTCAGGCCTGACGCGAATTCAGCGATTCAGCGTTGACCCCGGCTAGGACGGCTTCTCGTCCTCCAGGTGCTCCATCAGGGCATGCCCGATCCGCCGTGTCACGAAGATCTGCTTGACGTAGTTCAACGACGTGATCGCGAGCGGCACGCCGGCCGCGGAGATCGGCGCGCCCAGCGCCGCGAGCGCCAGGTGCCGCGCCTTCTCGCCGCGCGTGTACTCCGGGTTCTTCAGGTCGAGGACGCTCCCGTAATAGCGGAACACCATCCGGTACACGTCGGAGAGGAGCACGCGAAAGCCCATCTCGCTGCCCCAGACGAAGCACTGGCCGAGGCGCACCTTTTCCAGGAAGTCCGCCACCGACTCCGCCTCCGCGACCGTGTAGACGCGCGCGAGCGGGCCGAGGGTGTGCGCGTCGGACCCCGCGACCAGCGCGACGTCGCCGCGCTTCTCGCGCACCACCGCCATCAGGTCCTCGACGAGGCGGTTGTGCTGAGACGCCATCGCGCCGTTCTTGACCTCGAAGACGTCGAACATCCGCAGCATCTCTTCGAAGTAGTGCCGCGGCGAGTTGCGCATCCGGTAGTTCTGGAACATGTGGTTGGCGGAGGCCAGGATCTTTTCGTCCCGGATGTACTCGTGCAGGTCGTAGATGTTCGGCCGCCGTCGCTGGATCTCGGCGTGCTGCTTCTCGTCGATCGCGAAGACGTTGACGTGGATCCGCTGCCGGGTGTCGGGGAACCAGGTCTCGACCTCTTCGGAGATGAAGAAGTCGTCGAGGTCCGGATGTTTGTTCAGCAGGTACAGGCAGCCGTCGATCGAGTCGTGATCGGTCAGCGTGACGTAGTCCATGCCGCGCTGCTTGGCCAGCCGATAGACGTCCTCCGGCCGGTTGTACGAGTCCCGGGTGTTGGCGATGCGGAAGTATTTGAACGTGGAGTAGACCGAGTGGCAGTGGAGGTCCGCTTTCTTGAATCGGCGATCCGAAAACCAGCCGGGCCGCTCCGGATCCGGGACTCTCTTCGTTGCCATCGGGACCGACGAGTGTGCAAGCCGCGCGCCGGACAGTCAAGGCGACCGGAGCAGCGAAGTCCTTGAAACCGGAGGCGAAAAACGTCCCGGAAACCCCCTTCCAGCCAACATTTTCCGTCTCCCGGCTGTGTTAGCTTCTCGCCGTGCCGCGCGTGCTTTTCCGGCTGCTGTACGGCGGCCTTCTCGTCACGGCCTTTCTGTTCGCTGCCTGGCTCGCCTTCCGCGCCGCGATCGTCGGGCGCTCGGTCACCGTTCCGGATCTATCCGGCAGGACGGTCCCCGAGGCGATCCGGATCGTCCACGACGTCGGCTTGAAGATCGAGGAACAGGCGGCCCGCGCGCGATACGACGACCGCATCCCCCGGCACCGTGTGCTCATCCAGCAGCCGGAGGCGGGATCGCTCGCGAAGCCGGGCCAGGTCGTCCGGCTGGTCCTCTCCCTGGGGCCGCGCGAGCTCCAGGTGCCGGACCTGGCCGGGCTCGCCCCCCGTGCCGCGTCGCTGAAGCTCGCCCGCGAGTCGCTGCAGCTGGGGGCGGTGTCCTGGTATCGGGACGCCGACGCGCCGACCGGCATCGTCGCGCAGAGCCCGGAACCCGACACTCCGGCGGTCAAGGGCAACGCCGTCGAGGTTCTGACGAACCGCGGCATGCCCGAACAGCGGTTCGTGATGCCGGACTTCGTGGGCCAGGACGCGGAGCACGTCCGCGCGCGGCTCGAGACTTTCGGCTTCCGGGTCGGGAGCTCGCGATACGAGTCCTACGAAGGTGTGGCGCCGAACACCGTGTTGAAGCAGTTTCCGCCGGCGGGCTACCCGCTTTCGCGGCGCGACGTCGTTTCGCTGACCGTCTCGCAGTCGGCGTCCGCGGTGCCGCCCGCCTCGTGAGCACCCTCCGGATCGCTCCTTCTCTCCTGGCGGCGGACTTCGCACGCCTCGCGGACGCCCTGTCGATCGCGGAGGAGGGGGGCGCGGACCTCGTCCACGTCGACGTGATGGACGGCCATTTCGTTCCGAACCTGACGATCGGTCCTCCGGTCGTACGTGCCCTCCGCAATGCAACCCGGATGGCGCTCGACGTCCACCTGATGATCGAGACGCCGGAGGAGACGCTGTCGGAATACCTCGACTCCGGGGCCGACTGGGTCTCGGTTCACGTCGAGGCGACCCGTCACCTCCAGCGCTGCCTCGCGCTGATCCGAAAAGGGGGCGCCAAGGCCGGCGCCGCGCTCAACCCGGCGACGCCTCCGGAGCTCCTTTCTTCCGCCTGGTCGGATCTCGACTACGCCGTCGTGATGTCCGTCAACCCGGGGTGGGGAGGCCAGCCCTTCCTGCCGGGGTCGGTCGAGAAGGTCCGGCGCCTCCGCGCGGCGGCTTCCGAGGCAGGGGTCCGGCTGGTCGTGGAGGTGGATGGAGGGGTCGACACCGGGAACTCGCGCGCCCTCGTTTCGGCCGGGGCGGAAATTCTGGTCGCCGGAACCGCGATTTACGGTGCGGACGACCCGGCGGCGGCAATCGGGCGGCTGCGCGCCTCCGCGGAAGGAGATCGGGCCTGAGGCGATGAGAATGACCGGACCGGTACGGCGGTGGACGGCGGGAGGAGCGGCGGCGCTCGCGATCCTGCTCGTCTCGGCGTGCTCCGGCACGAAAAAACCGGACGCGATCACTCAGGAGCTTCTTTCGAAGCCGAAGGAACAGCTCTTCGAGAAGGGCAAGGGCCTGATCGAAAAGAAGAAGTACGAGCAGGGGCGCAAGTACCTGACGTTCGTGTTCGAGACCTACCCGAACGATCCCCTGGGCCGCGACGCTCTTCTCATGGTCGCGGACTCCTTCTTCAAGCAGGGGGGGACGACCGGGTACACCGAGGCCCGGTTTCGCTATCGGGACTACCTGAACCGCTATCCCGGAGCTTCGAGGCGCGACTACGCCCGGTACCAGTTCGCGCTCACCTACGACAAGGAAATCGAGAATCCGGACCGGGACCAGACCTCCACCCGCGAAGCGATCGAACAATACCGGGCTCTCATCCGGGAGTACCCGACGTCCGGTTTCGCGGGGGCCGCGCGGGAGCGGGTCCGCGTCCTGACGGACCTGCTCGCCGAGCACGAGTTCAGCGTCGGCTACTTCTATATGCGAAAGGGGGCCCCCGCCGCGGCCCTCGCCCGGTTCACGGACCTCGAGCAGCGCTATCCCGAGTACGGCGCCCGCGACAAGCTTCTCTTCTACTCCGCGCGCGTACTCGAGAAGCTCGGTCGGCGGGAGGAAGCCGACCGGTACTACGGCCGGGTCATCACGGAGTTCCCCGACAGCGAGTTCGCCAAGAAGGCCCGGGGCGCCCGGGGACAGAAATCACCCCCGGCCACCGCCGCGACGTCCAGCCCCAAGCCGAAGGCGTCCAGCCCCAACTGATCGAGAGGGTTACGCCGGTATTGCGCGGGCCGGGTCGTTGACAGTTCGCGGGGTCAGGCGTACTTTTAAGGCAGAAATCGTGCCTCTCCGAATTTCTTAAGGAGTCGCCATGCGTCTCCCCGGTCGTTTTCTCGTCATCGCCTGCGGATTTCTGACAGCCGCGGCCAGCGTCGGGCAGGCCCCGCCCCCGCCGCCCAAGCCCCGCGAAGTCCCGGGCGGGACTCTGGTCGTGGCGCCTCCGACCCAGACCCTCGAGGAGTCGCGGGCGGTTGGAACCGCTCAAGCTCCGCAGCCTCTCGGGTTCGAGAGCGACCTGAACTGCTTCGGGTACGTCGGTCAGCCCCGCGAGACCTTCCCCGCCTCGGTCATCGGCGCGGAGAACCTGGCGGAGCAGACGGACTTCACCCTGAGCGACCTCCTGTACGACGATGCCGGTTACAACCGCGGATTCAAGATCGGCGACGAGTTCTGGCTCGTCACTCCCGAAGACATGGTCGTCCATCCGACGACCGGGAAGGACATGGGCCGGTTCTACCAGTACCGCGGCCGCGCGGTCGTCGACAGCGCCGAAGGGCGCACCGCGACCATCCGGGTCACGAACGCCTGCACGGACATCCCGATCGGGTCCTTTCTCAAGCCCTTCGAGCCGATCCCCATCCCTCTGGCCCGAAAGACCGCTCCCGCGGTGGCGGGCGACCCGCCGTCGGGCAAGGTCCGCGGCCGGATCGTCGCTACGAAGGACGGTATCGTGGCGGTCGGCGCGGACCACACGGTTTTGATCGACCTCGGGATGGCCGACGGGGTCGAGCCCGGCGACTTCCTGACGATCTTCCGGTACGCCGCGGGTCGCGAGTACGGCATCCGGCCGGTGGGCGCGTACTGGGTCAACCTTCCGCCGCCTCCGGGTGTCGACGTTCCGCGCACGTACCTGGGAGAGATCGCGATCCTGCAGGTGGGCGACCGCTGGGCCGTGGGACGCGTGACCGACTCCTACCGGATGATCGGCGTCGGCGACGAGGTCGAGCTGAAGTAACCGTCGTCGTTCCGAAGAACTTCAGGAGAGGCGCTCGGCGCCTCTTCTTTTTTTCGTACACGTTTCGATCACGGTTGAGCTCATCGTCACCGGCGAACGACTGCGGTGCCTGGTTTCTCGCGCTGGCATGAAAAAAAATTTTCGCGCGAGTGCGATCGTGATCGAAAAGATTTCTTCAACCCTTCTCGACGCGAATTCTGTTTGCTAAGATGCGCGCCTTCTCGAACGATCCGGTAGCGCGGAGGCGACGTGAACCTGGACTCTCAGCTCCAGCAAGTCATCGAAGAGCTTCTCTCCCACGGCATCTCACTCGATCTCGCGAAGAAGGAATTCGAAAAGAAATACATCGTCGGAGCGGTGAAGCGATCGTCCGGAAATCTCGGCCGCGCCGCGTCGTCGCTCGGCATTCATCGCAACACGCTTCGCAACAAGGTCGGCCTCTTGAACATCCGCCTGCCGCGCGATCACTTCCGGTACGCCGTCTCTCCCGAGATCACCAAGAAAAAATAAGGCCTCGTCCTCGGCGGTCCGTTCTCCGCGGGGAACCGACAACCGACCGGCTGAGAACTTCCCGGAACGGACCACTGAGAACCAGTGGCCAAGAACCCTTTATCGCGAAAAGACTTACGCGGGCGGAGGCGGCGTCTTGTCCCGGGCCGGCGGCTCCGGGTCGGGTCGCACCGCATCCTTGAAGTTCTTGAGTCCCTGACCCACTCCCTTCCCGAGCTGGGGAAGGCGCGAAGCGCCGAAGATCACGAGAACGATCAGAAGAATGATGAGAAGTTCGGGAACTCCGAGGCGGCCGAACATGGCTGTTGTTTCTCCTCTCGACTAGCTTAACAGAACGCGCTCAGTCGGGATTCGAAGAGGTCGCGAAACGCGCCATCCTTCTCGGAATCGAGCAACCGCCGAACGAGCGCGAGCTCGCGCGGCAGGTACCACCGGTAGACCGGGCCCTTACCGTGAGCGACCGCGCGCGCGAACGTCCCGCAGACCTTCCAGGCCCGCTGGAGCAGCACCCGCGGAAGGCGCCGGGACAACTCGCCCGGATCGACACCCCGGCGCCCCGCGAACCCGGCGACGGCCTCCGTCGCGGTCTCCTCGGTCATCCACTCCAGAGTCGTCCTCTCCCAGAGAAGCGACGCGAGGTCGTAGGAGTCCGGTCCCGAGCGCAGGTCCTGGAAGTCGATCGCCGCGACGGCATCCTCGACCGGGAACAGATTGTTTCCATGAAAGTCGCGATGGCACAGGACGCGCGGGTGGCGCTCGATCTCTTCCGCGAGGGACGAAGCCCACCGGTCGTGCGTCGCTCGCTCGTCTGCGTCGAGCGACTCGCCGAGCCAGAGGTCGAAGACCGCCTCGCGCGTGAGATCCATTTCGCGGAAGAAGAAGTCGCGATCGAAAGCGGCGTTGATACCGGGATCGGAGATCTCCGCGAAACGCGCCGCGACTTCCGCGGCCCGCTCCAGCCAGAGGGATCGCTCCGCCGGCTTCGAGGCGAGGCGCGAGGCGAGATCCTCGGCGCCGAAGTCTTCGAGAATCTGGTTCCCGCTCTGGTCCTCGGCGTACAACGCCGGCACGCGCACGCGCGCCCGCAGGTGGGCGCGCGCGGCGAGCCAGCGCCGCCTCGCATCCTCTTCCTCCGGCGGATAGAAGACTCCCAGGACGGAGCCGTCGCCGGGGAGGTTCAGACGGAGATACCGGCGACGTCCGACGTCACCGGGGAGGACCTCGACGGACGCCGGCTCGTAGCGGGAGCGCCGCGCGAGCTCCGCGAGGCCCGGGAACTCGGCGGGAATCAAGCGGCCCCGATTCTTAAGACAGCGACTTCGCCTGGCTCAGCACGACCTTCTTGATGTGCACGGGCTGGTTCGGCCGGTCGCTCGCGTTCCGGGGCACGGCGGCGATTTTGTCGGCCACCTCCATGCCGGAGACGACCTCTCCGAACGCGCTGTACTGGCGGTCCAGGAACGGCGAATCCTTCACGACGATGAAGAACTGGGAAGACGCGGAGTTCGGGTCCCCGGCGCGGGCCATCGACACGACACCGCGCTTGTGGGGTGTGTCGTTGAACTCCGCCTTCACTTTGACTTCCTGGCCGTCCACGACGTTTCCGCCGGTGCCGTAGGGGTGCCGCGGGTCCTCCGGTTTCTTCGTCAGCGGATCTCCCCCCTGGATCATGAAGCCCGGGATGACGCGATGAAACAGCGTCCCGTCGTAGAAACCCTTCGCCGCGAGGTTGACGAAGTTCTCGACGTGGTGCGGGGCGACGTCGTAGTGGAACTTCAGAGTGATGTCGCCCATGTCGGTCTGCAGAATGGCGAGCGTATTGGCGTAGTCGCGTGGGGCCACAGTTTTCTTCCCCTTTTTCTGGGCCGCCCCGCCGGCCGCAGCCACGGCGCAAAGCAGCATGATTATCAGCGCAGTTTTGCTCTTCAACGTCGGCTCCTTTCCAGACAACCGCGGAACGATAACACCGTCCCACCGACCATATTCCGATCGACTGGCCACTGTAAAATCAGGCCATGTACGTGGCTCTCGCGCGGACGGTCCTGACCGATGTCGACCGCGACAAGATCGCGGCCGAAGTCCGGAAATTCCGCGAGCGATATCCTCAATACTCCCGCGACGACCTGGTCGACCGGCTGATCCAGCACACTGCCGTGCGCTGCGGCGTCATCGGCGCGGTGGCCTCCGCTCCTCCCGGCTTCCTCGCGGTCCTGCCGCTCGCCGCCGACTTCTCGTACCAGGTTCTGGCGTTGAACCGGCTCGTCCTGACGATCGCGCGCATCTACGGCCGAACGACCACGCGGGAGCAGCGGGCGGCGACCGTCGCCGTCAGCATGCTGCTCGGGGGCGGCGCCGAGTTCCTGCGGCGCAACGTCGTCAAGGGAGTCTCGGCGTCGTTGAAGCGCCAGAACGAGCGCCGGCTCGCGACGCACGTCGGGGGCGTGATCGGCAGCCTCCTGACCTACGCGGGCGTCCGGGCGATCGGACTGCTGGCGCGCAACTACTATCGACCCGGAGGGGCGGTCACCCGCGTGCGCGCGCTCACGAAGCGATGAAGAGTTCGGCCGACGTCGCCGTCGTCGGAGGCGGCGTGATCGGCCTCGCCCTCGCGCGGGAGCTGTCTTCGCGAGGAGCGTCCGTTCAGGTGATCGAGCGCGGCCGAACGGGCCAGGAGGCGTCATCCGCCGCGGCCGGCCTTCTCTCCGCCCAGTCCGACGCCGTCACCCCGTCCCCCTTCTTCGACCTCGCCCGCGAGAGTCGCGACCTGTATCCCGCGTGGTCCCTGGCGCTCTCGGGCGAGACCGGCGTGGGAGTCGGGTGGCGCCGCACCGGCATCGTGCGCTGCGGGCCGCCGGAGACCCTCGAGCCCTACGGCTGGCAGCTCGGCGCGGGCCTTCCCATCGAACGGATGGACGCTTCCGAGATCGGCCGTTGTACCGCGGGCCGGGCCGCCCCCGGACTGTCCGGCCTGTTCTTTCCGGAAGACGCGGTCGTCGACAGTCGGCT
>JBKPMI010000422.1:0-1985 GCA_046732075.1 Acidobacteriota bacterium
GCGGTGTGCTGCTGTCGATCGCCGGCCCGACCGACCTGACCCTGCACGAGGTCAACCGCGCTGCCGACACCATCACGCGCGTCGCGCATCCTGACGCCAACATCATCTTCGGCGCGGTCGTCGACGACGCGCTCGGGGAGGAGGTCCGCGTGACGGTGATCGCGGCGGGCTTCGACAAGCTGACGGAGCGCGTCGTGCACGCGGACAGCCGCATCGGACGCCTGCTCGAGGAGCCGACGCCGCTGCCCACGGCGATCGCCGACGCTCGCGAGCGCACGCCGATGCCGTCGATCCTCGAGGACGAGGACGAGATCTTCCGGCCGGCGCCCGAGAGCGTCGCGTTCGATGCCGAGGAGGACCTCGACATCCCCGACTTCCTGAAGAGCTGACCGGCACGATCCGCCCGCACGTGGGGCGGGAGACACGACGAGAGGCGTCCTTCCCCCGCCTCTGGCCGCCTCCCGCCCCTCCTTCATGTTGCCTCATCGGTCTTCCCCCCCGGACCGGGCGAGCCCTCTATGCTGCGTCTGTGACTGCCGTCAAGTTCCGTTGCCCATCGTCCACTCCTGAGCGCTCGTGGTGCTAAACTCCGCTGCCATCGCGTCGAACGTGGCGCGCGCCCGCGACCGCCTTGCGGCTGCGTGCGCTCGCGCGGGCCGCGACGCCGGGGATGTCCGCCTCGTCGCGGCGAGCAAGACCGTTCCGGTCGAGGCCGTCCGGGCGGCGCACGAGGCGGGCGTCGACGAGTTCGGGGAGAACTACGTGCAGGAGCTTCGCGACA
Organism: Acidobacteriota bacterium; assembly: GCA_046732075.1. Taxonomy (GTDB): domain Bacteria; phylum Acidobacteriota; class Thermoanaerobaculia; order UBA5066; family Gp7-AA6; genus Gp7-AA6. The sequence goes on from JBKPMI010000422.1 coordinate 782, forward strand.
AGCGTGATGCGGTCGACGGCGTCCGGTGGCACTTCATCGGAACGTTGCAGAGCCGCACCGCCCCGCGTGTCGCCGAGCTCGCGGACGTCGTCGAGACGCTGTCGCCCGGCCGTGCGACGGAGCGTCTGGCCCGACGCGCGAGCGAACGCGGCGTGAGCCTCGACGCGCTGATCGAGATCGACTTCGCCGGTCGCGGCTCGGGCGTCGGACCGCAGGAGTGCGAGGCGTTCGCCGACGAGGTGGTGGCGCTCGACGGACTCCGCCTCGTCGGACTCATGACGCTGCCGCCCCTCACGTCGACCGCGGAGGACGCGCGGCCGTACTTCCGGCGGCTGCGAGCCCTCCGAGATCGCGTGGCGGAGTCGCATCCGGAATGCACCGAACTTTCGATGGGGATGTCGCTCGATTACGAGGTTGCTGCCGAGGAAGGCGCTACTATCGTCCGGATCGGAACGGCGCTGTTCGGCGCGCGGCCGCCGGCCAATTCACAAGGCTAGGCCAGGGAGGAGCGATGCCAGGCGTGTGGAAGAAGACGCTCACGTATCTCGGGCTCGTCGAGGAAGACGAGTTCGAGGACCTCGACGAGGTCGCCGCGCAGCCCGAGGCTGCGCCGGTCCGCCGGCTCCAGCGTGCACAGCCCGTCCGTGACGTCGCGATGGACGTCGACGAGGGCGTCGTCCGCACTATCCCGTCGCCGCGCACCACGTCGGCGTCGGCGACGTCGATCCACAAATCCGAGCCGCGTCGATTCAACGAGGCGCGCGACGTCGCGGACCGGTTCAAGAACGGGATCCCGGTGATCATGAACCTGCAGAGCACCGACGACACGATCGCGCGCCGGCTCGTCGACTTCGCGTCTGGTCTCGTCTACGGGCTCGACGGCAAGATCGAGATGGTCGCGAACCGTGTGTACCTGCTGACGCCGGCCAACATGGAGGTCTCGGCCGAGGAGCGCGAGCGCCTGGCCGGCAACGACTTCTACAACCAGTTCTGACCCGGACCGGTCGTCACGTTCGTGATCGCCGCCCAGAACGCCGTCCTGGAGATCCTGTGCATCGTGCTCACCGTGTACTGGTGGATCCTCATCGCGTACGTGCTGATCTCGTGGGCGTTCGCGTTCGGGATGCGTCGTCCGTATTCGGGACCGGGTCGTATGGTGCTCGACGCGCTCGACTCGGTCGTGCTCCCGGTGGTGCGGCCGCTC
>JBKPMI010000423.1:0-2888 GCA_046732075.1 Acidobacteriota bacterium
TCCCGGTGGTCATCACGGTGTTCGCCGACCGGTCATACACGTTCATCACCAAGACTCCCCCGGCGTCGATCCTCCTCCTGAAGGCGGCCGGTATTGCGAAGGGGTCGGGGACGCCGAACAAGGAGAAGGTGGGCAAGGTCACGAAGCAGCAGGTCGAGGAGATCGCGAAAACGAAGCTCCCGGACCTGAACGCTTCGGACCTGCCGGCCGCGGTCAAGGTCGTCGAGGGCACGGCGAGGAGCATGGGGATCGACGTTATTTGACGGAAGCCGGGGGCACGGAAGCCGGGAGACGAGTGCTGCCGGTGACCGCAAAGTCGGAGATCAGCCTCGAGCTGATCGTCAGAACGACGAGGTGAACAGGATGGCGAAGATCGGAAAAAAGTTCGCGGCGGCCCGAAAGCGGGTCGAGCCGCGCCCGTACGCGCTGCCGGAGGCGGTGAAGCTCATCCGGGAGGTGCGGTACGCGAAGTTCGACGAGTCCGTCGACATGGCCATGCTGCTCGGGGTCAACCCCAAGCACGCGGATCAGATGGTCCGCGGGACCGTGGTGCTGCCGCACGGCACCGGCAAGTCGAAGCGCGTGGCGGTGATCGCGGCCGGGGACAAGCTGAAGGAAGCGCAGGAAGCCGGCGCCGACCACGTCGGGGGCGAAGACCTCGTGGCGAAGATCCAGGAGGGATTCCTCGATTTCGACGCGCTCGTCGCGACGCCCGACATGATGCGGTTCGTCGGAAAGCTCGGCAAGGTCCTGGGTCCCCGCGGGCTCATGCCCAATCCGAAGGCCGGAACGGTCACGATGGACGTGGGGAAGGCCGTCAACGAGATCAAGGGAGGCAAGATCGAGTTCCGGGTCGACAAGACCTCGATCATCCACGCGCCGATCGGGAAGGTCTCCTTCGACGAGAAAAAGCTGGAGGAGAACGCGGCGGCATTCATCCGCGCGGTGCACAAGGCAAAGCCGCCGGCCGCGAAAGGCAAGTACTTCCGGACGGTCTCGGTCTCCTCGACGATGGGGCCGGGTATCGACATCGACACCACGTCGATCGAGGGGTTGTAAGTCATGGAAAGAGCCGAGAAGACCGCGGCGGTTGCCGAGCTCCAGTCGGAGCTGACCCGGTCGAAGAATGCGATCCTGTTCGGTTTCGCGGGCCTGAAGGTGCCCGAAGTGACGGAGCTGCGGCGCCAGGTCCGGGGCACGAAGTCGCGCTACGTCGTGGTCAAGAACACGCTGGCTCTCCGCGCCGCGCGCGGAACCGCGTTCGAGCAGATTGCCGAGCACTTTGCGGGTCCGACGGCGGTCGCCTTCAACCAGGGGGACCCGGTGGGGCTCGCGAAGGTGCTCACGACGTTCGCGAAGACGAACCCGAACCTCGTCTTCAAGGGCGCCCTGATCGAGGGCAGGGCCGTCGCGGCCTCCGAGATCAAGACGATCGCGGAGCTTCCGAGCCGCGAAGAGCTGGTTTCGAGGCTCCTGTATCTCATCCAGTCGCCGCTGACCCGGCTCGCCACCGTGCTCGCCGGGCCGGTGTCGAACCTGGCGAGGGTCCTCGGCGCCGTTGCGGAGAAAAAGAACACGGGGCCGGCCGACGCCGCGCCCGCAAGTTAACCGGTTAGGAGAGGAGAGACACGGAAATGGCGATGACCGCGGAAAACTTTGTCAAAGAAATCGAGGGGATGACGGTCCTCGAACTGAACACGATCGTCAAGGCGCTCGAGGAGCGCTTCGGCGTGTCGGCGGCGGCGATGGCCATGCCCGCGGCGGCAGCCGGCGCTCCGGCCGCGGCGGCGCCCGCCGAGGAGGAGCAGACCGAGTTCACCGTTCACCTGCTCGCGGCCGGCGACAAGATCAAGACGATCAAGGTCGTCCGGGAAGTCACGAGCCTCGGGCTGAAGGAGGCGAAGGACGTGGTGGACAACGCTCCGGGCGTCCTGAAAGAGGGCGTTTCCAAGGACGAGGCCGCCAACATCAAGAAGAAGTTCGAGGAAGTCGGCGCAAAAGTCGAGATCAAGTAGGGCACTGCGCTGACCCGGGAATACACCGTTGTTTCGAAGGGTGCGGGGCAACCCGCACCCCGGCTTGTGCCTTCTTCGTACGGGGTCCAAATCGTGTCGGGTCGACCGGCGCGTTACAGGAGTTTTCATGACTGAGGTCGTGTCCCCCGAACGGCGGAACTTCTCCAAGATCCGCTCGTTCATGGATCTTCCCAACCTGATCGACGTCCAGCGCCGGTCCTACGAACGCTTCCTGCAGATGAACCTGCTGCCGGAGGAGCGCGAGGACTCGGGCCTCCAGGCGGTTTTCACGAGCGTCTTCCCGTTCTCCGACTTCCGGGGGGCGTGCGAGCTCCAGTTCGTGAAGTACGCGATCGGCAACTGGGAGTGCAAGTGCGGGCGGCTGAAGGGCCTGGAGCACCTCCGCATGGACTGCCGCTCGTGCGGCGCGCGGATCGTGACCGCGCATCCCCATGAGGAAACTGTCACCTGTCCGCGCTGCGGCACGCAGAACCCGAACCGGGTGACCCTGTGCGACGTCTGCGGCAACCCGGTCGACCTCCAGATGAAGTACTCGGTCGCCGAGTGCCAGGAGCGGGGCATGACCTACTCGGTCCCGCTGAAGGTGACCTTCCGCCTGTTCGTCTACGACAAGGACCCGGAAACGGGCGTCAAGACGATGCGGGACGCGAAGGAGGAGGAGGTCTTCTTCGGAGACATCCCCCTGATGACCGAGCACGGCACGTTCGTCATCAACGGCACCGAGCGCGTCATCGTCTCCCAGCTCCACCGGTCGCCCGGCGTCTTCTTCACCCGGGAGTCCAAGCAGGGATTCCTGGCGAAGATCATCCCGTACCGCGGATCCTGGGTCGAGTTCGAGTACGACCAGAAGGG
>JBKPMI010000424.1:0-2249 GCA_046732075.1 Acidobacteriota bacterium
TCTCGGACGATCGTCGGCAGCGTCAGATGTGTATAAGAGACAGGGTTTGGACGGAGACGTCGGGAAAGCGGACGACGAGCTCTGCGGCACATGCTTCGGCGGACTCTCGGGTGGCCCACACGACGACGGTGGGGCCGGATCCGGAGACGGTCGAGCCGAGCGCGCCTGCCGGCGGCCGCTCGCGGACGGCTGCGAGCAGCGGTGCGCCGTTCGCCCGGTACGGCTCGTGCAGGCGGTCCGCGAGCGCGTCCGCGAACAGCGCCGCGGAGCCCGAGGCGAGGGCCGCACCGAGGAGGGCGGCGCGTCCGGCCGTGAAGGCGGCGTCCTCGTGGGAGACCTGGTTTGGAAGCGCTTCGCGCGCGGCGGCCGTGGACACGGTCGTCTCCGGAACGAGCGCGATCGGGACCGCCGGCGTGTCGTCGGCGACGCGCGCGATCCTCGCGTCCCAGGTCAGGCACACGCCACCTGCGAGCGCGGCCGCGAGGTTGTCGGGATGCCCTTCCAGGGGAAGACCCTCCGCGAGAAGCTCCTCGGGACTCAGATCGAGCCCGGCGACGGCCGCAGCCGCGACGAGGCCGAGCGCGATGACCGACGCGCTCGAGCCCAGGCCGCGCTCGCGCGGAATCCGGTCGACGAACGCGAAGCTCTTGCCCTCGACCGGCGCGAGTCGTGCGAACGCCTCCACGCCGAGATGGTCGACGTCGGCGACCCCGCCTCCGTCGGACACCTCGAGCTCGTTCCAGAGATCGAGCGCGACCGCGGCACAGTCGTAGCCCGGGCCGACGTTCGCCGTCGTGGCCGGTGCCCGAACGCGGAGGAGGCTCACCGCGACGCCGCCTCGATCGCGTCCGGATCGGGGTCGACCGGGAGGGGCTCCGGGCTGAGCCGGGCGGCGGTCTCCGGGTCCTTCAGCCCGTGCCCGGTGATCACGCACACGACCGTCGAGCCGGGCTCGAGGTCGGTCGAGCCGAGCGCGGCGAGCCCCGCCGCCGAAGCGGGCTCGCAGAAGACGCCCTCCTCGCGTGCGAGCTCGCGCCACGCGTCGAGGATCGCGTCGTCCGTCAGCGCCACCGCGGCTCCGCCGGAGGCGCGGATCGCCTCTGCGGCCGACGCGGCGTGCGCCGGAGCCGTGATGCGGATCGCCGAGGCCACCGTCGACGGGCGCTCGGCCGCCTCGCCGGCGATGAGACGAGGCAGCGCGCCCGCTTCGTCGAAGCCGCGTGCGTACGCCGTCACGTTCCCGCCGCCGCCGTACGGGAGCGCGAGTACCTCCGGAGTCGCACGGAGCTCCTCCACGATCTCGAAGGCGGCGGTCTTCTGGCCCTCGATCCGGTCCGGGTTGAGCGAGTTGACGAGGACGTGCGTTCCCCTGGCGGCGAGCTCGCGCGCTGCCGAGAGGGCCTCGTCGAAGCTCCCGCGCACCTCGAGGACGCGAGCTCCGAGGGCGCGTGCCTGCGCGAGCTTCCCCGACGAGACTGCGCCTGCGGGCTGGAGGACGACGGCCGTGATCCCCGCTCGTGCGGCGTACGCGGCGGAGGACGCAGCGGTGTTCCCGGTCGATGCGCAGATGACCCCCTGCGCGCCTCCGTCGAGCGCGTTCGAGATCGCGACCGTCATCCCCCGGTCCTTGAAGCTCCCGGTGGGGTTCGCGCCCTCCCACTTGAGGTAGAGCTCGACGCCGAGCCGCCGGGAGATCCGCGGGGCGTGAAGGAGCGGCGTCGACCCCTCGCCGAGCGAGACGACCGGCGTGTTCGCAGTCACGGGAAGCCGGTCCCGGTACCGGTCGATGAGCGAGGCCATGCCGCTTTCTACCGGGATCTTCTAGGCCCAGCCGAGCTCGGCGACGCCGCGGTCGGAGACGACCGGCACGAGGAAGGGCGGAGCGTGCAGGTTTCCGAGCGCCGCGATGTCGGCGAGAGCACCCTCGACCGCGCTCTCGGTCGCCTCGTGCACGACGACGTGCAGGACGGCCCCGTCCGTCGTCGGCACCTGCACCAGACGCGCGACGGAGACCTCGTGCTCCGCGAAGCGGCTCGCGACCTCTGCGAGCACGCCGGGCCGGTCGTCGACCTCGAGGTGAACGTAGAACGGCGAGCGGAGCGCGCCTGCCGGGAGCGCCTCGAGCTCGCGCCAGCAGGCATCGTTCTGGAGGAAGCCGTTCGCTGCGGTGCCGACGACGCTGACCATGTCGGCGACGACTGCCGAGGCCGTCTCGATGCCGCCGGCCCCAGGGCCTTCCAGGGTGATCT
>JBKPMI010000425.1:0-4628 GCA_046732075.1 Acidobacteriota bacterium
GTGATCGCCATGGTTCCGAGGACCTTCACGAGCGTCGGGTGCTTCGCGTAGAAGCCCATCGCCTGGTCGAAGATCTCGGGCCGTTCCTGTTTGGCGTACCTGGCAACCCGGCCGACTTCTTCCGGAGTCGCCTGCTGCGGATCGTCCGCCACCTGCGGCGAGACGCCGATCTGGTCCAGAACCGAACGGAGCCCTCCGCCGCCTCCCAGGCCTCCGAGGAGAGTCTGGAGGAACCCGCCCCGCTGCTGGGGGGTCATTTCCGTGGCGGAGTTGCGAACGCGGGTTTCGACCTGATCCGCCGGAAGCGAGCCGACGGCGGGTCCGATGACCGAGGCGAGAACGTCCTGGGGAACCGCGCCGGCAATCTGGTCGTAATGCTCGCGCGCCTCCTCGCGGTTCGCGGGTCCATCGCCGACGCCGTAGCGTCGCAGTAGATCGCTGATGGGATCGAGAGTGCTCATGGGGATTTTCTCCTTCAACTGGAGAACAGAGCAATTTCCGAACCACGCAGGGCACAGGTGTTGCACTTTTTTCCAAGCAGAGGCAACCATGGCGAAGCGCGACGGGCAATGGAGAGGCAAGGATCGTCTGCGAATAGAGCGCTCGAACACCGAGGTTCCGCGGTCCCGGTCGCGCTGACCGGACCCCCGCCTCGCGCTCGGCACCGGGTTTCGCTAGTGTTGACCGAAATGGCCGCCCCGCCTCCGACCGTCCCGTCTTCCGGGGCGAGCCCCGCGGGCGCCGAACCCCCCGATTCTCACCGCCCGTCCCGGGTGCGCCGCAACAGGCTGCGGAACCTGGCCCTTGCGATCTTCTTCTTCCTCCTGGGGTTCATCGGGCTGCTCATTCCGGTGATGCCGCAGGTCGTGTTCTTCGCCCTGGGGCTGCTCTTCCTGTCGCTCGTGTCGCCGACGGTGCGAAGGAGAGTCCGCCGCTTCCTGCACGACCACCCGAAGGTGGCGCACGCCTATAAGCGCTGGCGGGACAAGGGCCGGCAGAAGAGGCGGGAAATGATCCGGAGGCGCAAGGAGCTCGCGGCACGCCTGCGCGTCCACCGCACCGATACTCCGGGACCCGCTGACAGCTGACAGCGGAAACGGACGGCTTCCCTAGTCCATCTGCCTCCGGAGGATAGTCGGGATGTCGAAGTCGTCGCGGGACGACGCGTTCGGCCCGAACCCGCCGGTGTCATCCCCCCGAAGAAACGGCGTCCGGCCCGGGCGATTCGACGCGTAGGCGCGCGGCTCTTCCTCTTCCTTCTCCTCCAGGACCGACTCGTCGCGATCGAAACCGGTCGCGATCACGGTGACCTTCACGGCGCCGGCCATGCGGTCGTCGCTCACGTAGCCGAAGAGGATCACGGCCTCCGGGTCCGCGGCCTGCCGGATGATCTCCGCCGCCTCGTTGACCTCGAAGAGCGTCAGGTCCGCGCTGCCGGTGATGTTGATGAGCACTCCGCGCGCTCCGTCGATCGAGGCGTCCTCGAGAAGCGGCGACGAGATCGCGGCCTGCGCCGCATGGACCGCGCGGTTCTCCCCTTCCGCGATTGCCGTGCCCATCATCGCCCGTCCCATGTCGGACATGATCTTCTTCACGTCCGCAAAGTCGCGGTTGATCTCGCCCGGGCAGTTGATGAGGTCCGCGATTCCCTGGATCGCCTGCCGCAGGACGTCGTCGGCGATCTTGAAGGACTCGTGGAACGGCGTGTTCTTCTCGACGAAGGAGAGGAGGCGCTGGTTCGGGATCGTGATCAGGGTATCCACGTGCTCGCGCAGCTCCCGCGCCGCCCGCTCCGCCTGGCGCAGGCGCTTCTTCCCCTCGAAATCGAACGGCTTCGTCACGACCGCCACGGTGAGCGCGCCGGATTCCGCGGCGAGCTTCGCGATGACCGGTCCGGCACCGGATCCCGTTCCGCCGCCCAGCCCGGCCGCGAGAAAAACCATGTCCGAGCCCTGCACGATGTGGGAGAGCTTTTCCTGGTCCTCGAGCGCGGCGTTCCGGCCGACGTCGGGATCCGCTCCGGCGCCCAGACCCTTCGTGAGCCGGCCGCCGATCTGGAGCTTCGTGGCGGCGGAGGTCTTCCGCAGCGCCTGCAGGTCGGTGTTGCACGCGATGTATTCGACGCCGCGCACCCCCGCCGCGATCATCCGGTTGATCGCGTTGCATCCGCCGCCGCCGATGCCGATGACCTTGATGATGGCGGGCGACGCGTCGCCCCGCTCGAGTTCGATGGGCATGTGCGACTTTCCGTCGTCGACGAGCTCGATCATCGGTCTCTCCCTTCCTCCCCGTTTCGTGTTCGTTCGCGCCGCGCGCGAACGGGCGCTCCCAGCTCTCAGAAAAGCTCCCGGAAGAACCGGGAGACGGAACCTGCCGCGCGCGTGATCCCGCGCGAGCGGCGCCGCGGGGTCTTGTGACGATGTCCGTAAAGCAGAAGTCCGGTCGCCGTTGCCCACTCGGGTCTCGACACGACGTCCACGAGACCCCCGACCCCCGTCGGGACTCCGCGGCGCACCGGTCCCTCGAAGATTCCCTCGGCGATCTCGACTAATCCCTCGAGCTCCGCGCCGCCTCCCGTCAGGACGACCCCCGACCGCATCTCCTTGTCGACGCCCAGCCGGCGGAGGTCCTCCTGGATGAGGCCGAGCAGCTCTTCCGCCCGCGGCTGGAGGATGTCCGCGATCGTCGAGCGCGGGCAGAGCTTGGGCTCGCGCCCGCCGACCATCGGCACCTCGACCATCTCGTCGTCGCCGACCGCCGACCGGAGAGCCGACCCGTACTTTTTCTTGATGCGCTCGGCCTCTCCGATGGGCGCCCGCAGCACCACGGCGAGGTCGTTGGTGAAGTGGTCTCCGCCGACCGGGATGACGGCGGTATGGGCGATCGATCCCTTCTGATAGACGGCGACCTCGGTCGTTCCCCCGCCCACGTCGATCAGGACGATGCCGAGCTCCTTCTCGTCCTCCGTCAGGACGGCCTCGGCCGCCGCGAGCTGCTCGAGGACCAGCTCCACGACCTCGATCCCCGCCTTGTTCATGCAGGTGACGATGTTCTGGGTGACCGCGACCGGGGCGGTGACGACGTGGACGTCCGCCTCGAGCCGCGCTCCGACCATCCCCGTCGGATCGTCCACCCCGTCCTGGCCGTCGACCGCGAACTCCCGGGGGATGACGTGCACGACCTCGTGGTCCTGGGGAATCTGGACCCCCCGCGCCGCGTCGATCACGCGGGTGACGTCCTCCCGGCCGATCTCGCGGTCCTTTCCGGCGACCGCCACGACCCCCCGACTGTTGAAGGACCGGACATTCGACCCGGAAACCCCGACCCAGGCCCGGGCGATCTGCACGCCGGCCATGATTTCGGCCTCTTCGGCGGCGCGCTTGATCGCCTCGATCGTGGCGTCGACGTTGATGATGTTGCCCTTGCGGGTTCCCCGGTTGGCCGCCGAGCCCTTACCGATGACGTCCAACCCGCCGTGGGCGTTCTGCTCACCGATCAGGACGCAGATCTTGGAGCTCCCGATGTCGCAGGAAACCAGGAAGTTCTCGGGCTTGGCCATCAGGAGACCGAGGGCCGGTAGCCGGTAGCGGGGAGCCGGTAGCCGGTGAAGAGGATTTTCGTGCTACCGGCTTCCGGCTTCCGGCTTCCGTTCCGAGTCATAGGGAATTCCCGGCGCCATAGGCACCGACAAGCACAATTCGATCGGCAAAGCGGAGATCGATGGCCCGCGCCTCCCACCCACGAGACTCGATGAAACCTCGCGCGTCCAGGAGCGCGCGAATCTTCGCGGGAGCGTCCCGTCGAAGAACACGAACCGGCCGTCGGAAGACCGAATCCATGATACCGAAACCTCCGTCGGGCAGGGCGGATATTTCCGAGAGCGCCGAAAAATAATCCGCAGACGCGGAACGCAGATCTTCGAGGAGCTCGACCGCTTCGGGAAGAGCGGCGCGATCTCCGGTGACGAGAACGTACTCGGCGGAGTCAGCGCGCGGATCGTAGAGAGCGATCGGTTGTCCATCGGCGGAGAGCCACCAGAGACGCGGGCCCTCGCGGAAGAGAGCGACCGCCCGCCGTTCGGTGATTCGGATCACGAGCCCGTCCGGGAGTCGCTTGGAGAGCGTCACGCGATCGACCCAGGGGTGGGCGCCCACCGCTCGCGCGATTCCCGCGAGGTCGAGCGTGACGACGTTTGCCGACCTCCACGGAGCGACGGCGCGGAGGATCTCCTCTGTTCGCGCGCGCTGATTTCCGGAGACCTGGATGCGCTGGAGGGTGAAGAGCGATCCTCCGAAAAATCTCGCGAGCCCGATCGACGCCGCCGCGATGACGACCGCCACGAGTGCGAGCTTCAGCGATCGCCGCGGCTTGCGCCGGCGGGCAACGACGGCGCCCTTCCGGAGGAATGCCTTGCTCGGCCGGCCCTCGCGGCCGCCGACGGCGACGAACCGCGGCTCGCCCTTACTTTCCGGCATCCGCCGCCTTCCGGGCTCCCTCGCCCGCCAGATACCCCTCCCCGAACCGGACGACGTCCCCGGCGCCCATCGTCAGGAGCAAGTCGCCGGGTTTGAGCAGCCGTTCGAGTTTCTCGACAACCCTTTTCTTATCAGCAATATAGAGCAGATTCC
>JBKPMI010000426.1:0-9490 GCA_046732075.1 Acidobacteriota bacterium
CAATTACACCGACTCGTTCTTCGAGAGCGACGCCGGCGTGGGCTGGGACTTCCCGTGGGGGCGGATCTCCGTGGTCGGACGGAATCTCGGAGACAGCCGCCACTACGTCGCGGAGAGCGAGATCGGAGACAGCCAGTTCTACGTGGCGCCGCCGCGCCGGTACACCGCCGAGGTGGCCCTCCACTTTTAGGATCCCGGGCGCGGCAGACGCCCGGCGCTATTTTTTGGAGTCGTAGACGACGTAGATCCGGCTGGTGACTTCGCCTTCGATCAACGGTCGCAGCTTGGCCAGGATGCCCTTGCGCTCCTCGGACTTCATGTAGCGGTCGAGGTCCGCGCGGTCTGCCCACAGGGTGACGGAGCCCCGATCTCCGGTGGCGGGGTCGTAGTAGAAGCGGACCCACTTGAGTCCCCGCATTCCGGCGTAGACGCCGGTAATTTCCTCGTCCGTGACTCTCGAGACCTCTTCGAACTTGCCCGGAAGCGCCTTGTAGGTGCTGATGCGGATCACCTGCTCCGCGGGAGCCGCGATCGCCAGAAGGAAGAGAAGCGTCGAACCGATCAGCCGTTTCATGCAACCTCCTTTTGTCGTCCGGAACCGTCCCGGAGCCCGCCCGCGTGAATCTACTCCCCGAGGTACGCCTCTTTGACCTTCGGGTTCGCGAGGACCTCGTCGGACGAGCCCTCGAGCGCCACGGTTCCGGTTTCCAGAACGTAGGCGCGGTTCGAGTGCTTCAACGCGGCCATCGCGTTCTGCTCGACGAGGAGCACCGGCGTGCCCTCGCGGTGAATCGCCTCGATCGCCTCGAAGATCGTGTGGACGAGGATCGGCGCCAGGCCGAGCGACGGCTCGTCCAAGAGCAGGACCTTCGGCCGCGACATGAGGGCGCGTCCGATCGCCAGCATCTGCTGCTCCCCGCCGGAGAGCGTCCCGCCCGTCTGCTTCTCGCGCTCCTTCAACCGCGGGAAGATCGTGAACACCCGCTCGAAGTCCTGCGCTATCTCCTTGCCGTCCCTTCGCGAGTACGCGCCCATCTCCAGGTTCTCGCGGACCGACAGGTTGGCGAAGATCGCGCGGCCCTCGGGCACCAGGATCAACCCGTCACGGACGAGCCGGTGCGTCGGTGTTTCCGCCGTCGAGCGCCCGTGAAACAGGATCTCGCCACCGGAAGCCGGGACGAGACCCATGATGGACCGAAGCGTCGTCGACTTTCCGGCGCCGTTCGCCCCGATCAGAGTCACGATCTCGCCCTGGTCGAGGGTGAGCGAAACTCCCTTGAGCGCCTCGATGGCGCCGTAGGAAACCCGCAGGTCGCGGACCTCGAGCACGCGTTCGGCCGCGGTTTCCGGCGCGGTTCGACTCATGCGCCTCCCAGGTACGCTTCGATGACCTTCGGATTGTTCTGGATCTCGGCGGGCGTTCCGACGGCGATCGTCGCGCCGTAGTCGAGCACGTGGACGGTCTCGCACACCCCCATGACGACCTTCATGTTGTGCTCGACCAAGAGGATCGCCATGTCGAAGTGGTCGCGCACCCACCGGATGAGATCCATCAGCTGGCGCGCCTCCTGCGGGTTCATGCCGGCGGCGGGCTCGTCGAGGAGGAGGAGCCGCGGCAGAGTCGCCATGGCGCGGGCGATTTCCAGGCGACGCTGGCTTCCATAAGGCAGGTTCTTCGCCTTCTCGCCCCCGAACTGCTCGAGGTGAAAGATCTTCAGGAGCTCCCGGCTCTGCTCGTCCACGCGCCTCTCTTCGGAGTGGTGCGCCGGAGTCCGGAAGACCGCGGATCCCAGATCCGCCGTCTGCCGGCAGTGGGCCGCGACCTTGACGTTTTCGAGCACCGTCATCTCGCCGAAGAGCCGGATGTTCTGGAACGTCCGGGCGATGCCGCGGCGGGTGATCTTCCCGGAGCGCTCCCCCACGATCGAGTGCTCCTTGAAGCGGATCGCACCGGAGGTCGGACGGTAGACGCCCGTGATGACGTTGAAGACGGTCGTCTTGCCGGCGCCGTTGGGGCCGATCAACCCGTAGAGCTGACCCGGCTCGAGCTTGAGGTCGAGCGCGTTGACGGCAACGAGGCCGCCGAAACGCATCGTGACGCCGGAAAGCTCCAGAAGCGCCATGGACGCTCAGGCCGCCACGGCCGGCGGCGGCGGCTCGGACGCGCGGCGGCGCTTTCCCAGGAAGTGGCGCAGCTCCCGGTGCCCCAGGATGCCCTGGGGGCGGACGATCATCAGGATGACGAGCAGGAGCGAGAACGCGACCATGCGGTACTGCGCGAACTGCCGGAGGCCTTCGGTCAAGGTGATGTAGAGGACGGCTCCGAGTACCGAGCCGGTGATCGACCCGAGCCCGCCGATGACGATCATGATGATGATCTCGAACGAACGGATGAACGTGAACGAGTTCGGGTGCAGATAGATCAAATAGTGCGCGAAGAGGCCGCCGGCCACTCCGGCCATCGCGGAAGACACGACGAACGAGAGGACCTTGGCGCGGGTCGTGTTGACGCCCATGGCCTCCGCCGCGATCTCGTCCTCCCGGATTGCGATCAGGGTCCGGCCGAAGGACGAGCCCACGATCCGGGTCACCACAGCGACGGTTCCCGCAGCGAAGAGGTAGATCCAGAAGAAGTTCGCGAGCTTCGGCATGCCACCCAGACCGCGCGCACCGCCGACCGCATCGATGTTCACGATGAAGACCCGGATGATCTCTCCGAACCCGAGCGTCACGATCGCGAGGTAGTCGCCGCGCAGCCGCAGAGAGGGGACGCCGACCAGGAACCCGGCGGCGCCGGCGCAGAGCGCCCCCACGGCGAGAACCGCGAGCAGCAGCACGCTGTTCTGCACGGCCTCGGGCGCGAAGGAGACGACGCCGCGAATCCGGTCTCCGAAAGTGATGGACAGAAAGGAAGAGACGTACGCGCCGATCGCCATGAACCCCGCGTGTCCGATCGAGAACTGGCCCGTGAATCCGTTGATGAGGTTCAAGCTCACCGCCAGGATGATGTTGATCCCGGCCAGACAGAGGACCTGGAGGAAGTACGGCGAGATCGAGACCGACTCGATCAGGCTTCCCGTCAGGAGTCCACTCACGACGAACAGGACCGCAACCAGGGCGACGGCGCGGACGAGAGCCTTCACACCTTCTCCTTCTGCGCGCGTCCGAGGATGCCCTGGGGTCTCAGCAGCAGGACGAGGATCAGGATGCCGAACGCGATGGCGTCGCGGTAGGTCGAGGACAGGTAGCCGACGACCATGACCTCCGACGTACCGATCAGCAGGCCTCCCAGGACCGCGCCCGGCACGTTGCCGATGCCGCCGAGGACCGCGGCGACGAAGGCCTTCAGACCGTAGTTGATCCCCATGAGCGGGTCGATCTTGGGAATTTGCATCCCGATCAGGACTCCGGCGGCGGCCGCGAGCGCCGAGCCGAGCGCGAACGTGATCGCGATGATCCGGTCGGTCGAGATCCCCATGAGCTTCGCGGCGTCGAGGTTGAACGAGACCGCCCGCATCGCCTTGCCCGTCCGGGTCTTCAGGATGAAGAAGCGCAGGAGGATCATGAGGAGGACCGAGACCGCGATGACCGTGAGCTGCTCGCTGGTCAGCCGGACCCCGCCGACCAGGAAATCGGCGCGCGGCGCGAGAGACGGGAAGAACTTCGGGTCCGGCCCGAAAACGAGCTGCGCCGCGTTCTCGATGAACAGGGAGACGCCGATCGCCGTGATGAGGAGCGTCAGCCGCGCCGCCCGCCGGACGGGCCGGTAGGCGAAGCGCTCGATGATGATGCCGATGATGGCGCAGAAGACCATCGCGCCGAGCATGACGAGGAGGGCGCCCACGAGCGACGGTTCGCTCCCCTTCAACTTCCGCGAAAGGTAGTACCCGGCGTAGGCGCCCAGCATGTAAACGTCGCCGTGCGCGAAGTTGATGAGCCGCAGCACGCCGTAGACCATGGTGTAGCCGAGCGCGATCAGGGCGTAGATCGACCCCAGGGAGAGGCCGTTGACGAGTTGCTGGAGAAACGTCGTCATCTGGGGACAGACCCCAATTTCCCGAGCAGTCCGGCGGAACCGGAAGAGGAGACGGAAATTGGGGTCTGTCCCCTCTGACCCCGTCCGCCCTAGGTCCCTGTCGGCTTGACCGTGGTCACGTAGACGAACTTACCGTTCTCGATCTTGAGGACGACGGCGGGCTTGACCGCGTTGCGCTCGTTGTTGATCGTGATCGTGCCGGTCACGCCCGGGAAATCCTTCGTCTGAACGAGAGCGTCGCGGACCTTGTCGCCCTTGGGCGACCCCGCCCGCTTCATCGCATCGGCCAGGATCCGCGCCGCGTCGTATCCGAGCGCGGCGAGAGCGTCCGGAACCTGGCTGAACCGCTTGCGGTAGTCGGCCACGAACTTCTGCACCGCCGGAGACGGATCGTCGACCGAGTAGTGGTTCGAGAAGTGGCACCCGTTCAATGCCTCGCCGCCGATCTCCCAGAGGCGCGGCGAATCCCACCCGTCGCCGCCGATGAGCGGCACCGTGATGCCGAGCTCCCGCGCCTGGCGCGCGATGGTGGCGACCTCCGTGTAGTAGCCGGGGACGTAGATCGCTTCCGGGTTCGCGGACTTGATCTGCGTCAGCTGGGCGCGGAAGTCGGAGTCCCCCTCGCTGTAGGACTGCTCCGCCACGACCTCGCCCCCGTAACCCTTGAAGTGCTGCCGGAAGAACGTCTGCAGTCCGACGGAGTAGTCGTTGCGCACGTCCGAGAGGATCGCGACCTTCTTGACCTTGAGGATCTCCCAGGCGATGCGCGCCCCGACCTCGGCCTGGAACGGGTCGGTGAAGCACACCCGGAAGATGTAGTTGCCGACCTGGGTGACCCGGGGGTTGGTGGACGACGGCGAGATCATGGGAACGCCGTTCGCCTGGCAGATTGGCGCGGCGGCGAGGGACCGGGACGAGGAGACCTCGCCCAGCATCGCGACCACGTGATTCTGGTTGATCAGCTTCGTGACGGCGGTTGCGGCCTCTTCCGGCTTGGACTGGTCGTCCTCGACCGCCACCCGCACCTTCTTGCCCAGGACGCCGCCCGCCGCGTTGATTTCGTCGAAAGCCATCTGGATGGCGTTGTTGGTGGACTGTCCGAAGGTGGCCGTGGTCCCGGTCAGGGACCCGTACTCGCCGACGAGGATCTCGTCGCCACCCCCCCGCTTGCAGCCCGCCGGCAGAAGGACGATGGCGGCGACTGCGGCGATCAGAAGACCCGCCCGAAGCACCTTGGATTTCATTCTCGGAATCCTCCTCGTCGAGTCGTCAGAAAAGATTGCGTATTCTTTCGCAGAGCCCGAAGCAAAGTCAAAACCTCAATTCGATCAGATAGTTGAGCTACAATCGGTCCGGGCGCGACCGGGACGCGGGCCGACGATTCGGCGCCTCCCGAGAGTCCGCAGGCAACGAGGCGTCGGGTAATCGAAGCGACGCCCGTGGAGAACGAACCGCTGGAATCCGACACGCCGATCCTGACCTCGCCCGCCGCGGAAGCGGGAGGCAACGTTCCCGAAGAGATCCTTCCCCGAGTCCGCCCCAGGAGCGAGCATCCCATCTCGCGCAAGGACATCGATCCGGACGCGTTGAAGGTGCTCTACCGGCTCCGAACCTCCGGGCACAAGGCCTACCTCGTGGGGGGAAGCGTGCGGGACCTCCTGCTCGGCCGGACGCCCAAGGACTTCGACATCGGGACGGACGCGCCGCCGCAGGCGGTGCGCCGCCTCTTCCGCAACTGCCGGCTGATCGGCCGGCGGTTCCGGCTCGCCCACATCCTGTTCGCCGAAGGGAAGGTCATCGAGGTCGCGACCTTCCGGCGCCGCCCCGAGCCGCTCGATCCGGAGGCGCCGGAGCTCCTCATGACGTCCGACAACGTGTTCGGAACGGCGCGGGAGGACGCGCTGCGGCGCGACTTCACGATCAACGGGCTCTTCTACAACATCGCCGACTACTCCGTGATCGACTACGTCGGCGGCCTGGACGACCTGGACGCCGGCCTGATCCGGACGATCGGCGACGCGGACGTCCGGTTCCGCGAGGACCCGGTCCGGATGATGCGCGCGGTCGAGTTTGCCAGCCGCCTCGGCTTTGCGATTACTCCGGATGCGTACGAGGCGATCCTCGATCACCGGAAGGAGATTGCGAAGTCCGCGCCGCCCCGGGTGACCGAAGAAATCTCCCAGTCGTTGCGGGGCGGGCACGCGCTGCCCACGTTCCTGCTCCTGCGCGAGGTCGGACTCCTCGACGTCCTCCTGCCCGAACTCGCCTCCGTTCTCCGGGAGATCGACCCCGACCACCCCCACGGGACCGGCCACCTCTTCTGGGCGCTGCTCGACGTCCTGGACGCCGAGAGGCGGCGCGGCCGCGTTTTCGACGACGCCGTCCTGTTCGCGCTCTTCTTCCTGCCGGTGGTCCGGTCGCGCCTGCAGGAGCTGCGGCTGTCCGAGCCGGATCCGGGTCGGATGATCCCGATCCTCGAGGAGATCGTGACCCCGGTGTCCATCCGGATGTCGCTTCCCAACGCGGTCTCTCACCGGATCAAGGGGGCGCTGGCAACGGTCGGCCGGCTCTCGCACCGGCCCGACGGCAAGGTCGCGACCCGCCGGATCGCCCTCCGGGAAGCGTTCCCCGCGGCGCTCGACCTCTTCGAGCTGAACGCGATGGCCACGGGACGAGGCGATGACCTGGTGCAGGAGTGGAGGACGCTCGACCAGAGGATGAAAGGTGCCCGGGACCACTTCATTGCGGCGAACCCGCCGCCCGCGCGGCGAAGGCGACCCCGCGGTGGAAGAAGGCGTCGTTGAAGGTCTCCGGACCCGATCCCGGGCGCGGACACCTCGCATAAACTCGTCGCATGTTCCTCTCCAACAACTTCCTCGGCATCCCCGAGGCGGAAAACACGCTGGCCGGCGCCCGCGTCGTGGTCCTCCCGGTGCCGTACGAGCGGACCGTCTCCTACGGCGTCGGGACCCGCAACGGCCCGGCCGCGATCATCGAGGCGTCCCGCTACGTGGAGCTCTACGACGACGAGCTCGACGAGGAAGTCGCGAACGTCGGAATCCACACGATGGCGCCGTGGCTCCCGGACCGTATGGATCCGGAAGCCTGCGTGGAGGGGCTCGAAGGCATCGTCTCCGAGCTCCTGACCCACCCGCGCTTCGTTCTGACCCTGGGTGGCGAGCACGCGATCGCAACGGGTCCCATCCGCGCGCACCACGCCCGGTATCCGAAGCTCTCGGTCCTCCACTTCGACGCCCACGGCGACCTCCGCGACGAGTACGAGGGAGACCGCCACTCGCACGCGTGCGCGGCGCGCCGTTTCCTCGAGACCGGCCTCCCGAGCGTGCACGTCGGCATCCGATCGATCTCCCGCGAGGAGGTCGAATTCGCGCGGGAAAAGGGACTCCTCATCGTGTCGAACCGGCGCCTCCCGCGGATGGACGACTGGATCCCGGAGGCGCTCGAGCGCCTGACCGACGACGTCTACGTCACGTTCGACGTGGACTTCTACGACGGCTCCCTCGTCCCGGGCACCGGGACCCCCGAGCCCGGGGGAGGAACCTGGGAGCAGTCCCTGGAGATCCTGCGCCGCGTGGCCGCCGAGAAGCGGATCGTGGGGGCGGACGTCGTCGAGCACTCTCCGTTGCCCGGAAATCGGGCGCCGGACTTCCTCGTGGCGAAGCTCTGCTACAAGCTCCTCGGCTACTCGCTCTTTCCCCGGAAGGTCCGCGAGCTCGCCGGAGAGCCGGCGCGGTCGCGCTAAGTCCCATCGGATCAACAGGGCAGGCGGAAGCGGCCCCCGAACATTCCGCCCGGACCTGCGTTTACTCAAGGCGAGAGGAAACGTGAGCGCCGAAGAAAAGACCCTGGTTGACCGCTGCCGGCAGGGGGACGACGACGCCTGGAGGGAGTTCGTCGACCGCTTCGGGTCCAAGGTCTATTCGGTCGCCTACCACTTCACCCTGAACCGCGAGGACGCCGAGGAGCTGTCCCAGGAGATCTTCCTGAAGACCTTCGAGAACCTCCACCGCTACGACGGGACGTTCCCGCTGGTGGCGTGGCTGCTTTCCCTCTCGCGGAACCTCTGCATCGACCGGTACCGGAGGAGAAAGCGGGAGAAGTCGTTCCGCTTCGTCAGCGACGACGCGGTCCTTCCCCTCCTCAAGTCCGACGACGACCCGGCCTCCGAGACCCTGAAGAGGGAGCGGACGAAGCTTCTGTTCTGGGCGCTCGCCGAGATCCCCGAGGACCTCGCCGAGATTCTCGTGCTGCGCGACCTGGACGGTCTCGCCTACGAGGAAATCGGGAAGGCCCTCGACCTTCCGGACGGCACCGTCAAGTCGCGGCTCTTCCGCGCGCGCGCCGAAGTCGCGAAGCGGATCCGGGAGCGGCACGAGCGCCGGGGAACCGCCGGCGCTTTCCAGTCGCTGGCGCTCGCCGCCGGAGGTGTCCTGTGACCTGCGGCGAAGTCGAACGGCTCTTCCTCGCCGGAGCTCCCGCGGACGACCTCCGCCGTCACGCGAAGGGATGTTCGTCCTGCCGCGCGCTGCTCTCCGACTTCGAGAAGACCGAGGAGATGTCCGCGGGGCTGGCGGCGCCGGCGCTGTCGTCGTCGCTTCGCTCGAAGCTGATCGCGATCCCGCGCACCACGGTTTCGTGCGAGGGCGCGGAGCGGCTCCTTCCGCTCGCGATCGAGGGTGAGCTCGGCGCCGACGACGAGCGGCGGCTCGCCAGTCACCTGTCGCGCTGCGAAGGTTGCTCGGAAGCGGCCGCCGTGCTCTACGAGACGAAGGAGCTCGTCGATCCGATTCCGCCTCCCTGGCTCGCTGCGCGACTGACCGCGGCCCGGCCGGCCCGGGAGAAGCGGTTCTGGTCGTGGATCCTGGATCCGAAAGCGGCGATCGGGCTCGCCTACGGAGCGGCAGTCATCGTCATGCTGCTCGGATTCAACCCGGCCGACCTCGCACGGAAGATGAGCTCCGGACAGCTCGGACAGAACACGCGCGCGGCGGTAACGGTCGCCGAGAGCTCGCTCTCCGACCGGCTGGGCGCGCTCCAGGAAAAAGCGGCACGGACGTTCGCCGTTTGGAAAGGGCGCGCCGGCGGATACGGGCGCGCCGCGGTTTCGAACGTCGTCTCCCTGATCTGGAAGACGTCCACGACGAAAGATCGATCCCCCGTCGAACGTCCACGGAACCGGGACGGCCGCGGTGCGTTAAGAGACAGAGAAACGTCGACATCGAACTGGCGGGCTTGAAGGGCCCGAAGAGGAGAAAGCAAATGGTCGAAGACACCCGTTACGAAAGTCAGGCCCCTCCGGCGGTTCCCCCGCCGCCGCCGCTCGCCGCGGATCCCGCGACCGCGCGTCCCGCGATCACGACCGTGGTGATCGAGAAGAAGTCGCCGGGTCTCGCCGGCGTCCTCTCCGCGATCTTTCCGGGGCTCGGTCACCTG
>JBKPMI010000427.1:0-5918 GCA_046732075.1 Acidobacteriota bacterium
ATCGAGCGCATCCTTCGCCACTGCCTCGAGAAGCGGCCGGAGGAACGTTTCGACACCGCGCACGACCTCGCGTTCGCACTCGAGACGGCCATCGGAAGCCCGAGCGCGACCACTCAGGTCGCTCCGGCGATCGGCGCGAAGAGATCCGGACTGATGCCGGCCGTCGGGGTCCTGGCGCTTCTCGCGGCACTCGGGGCCGGATTCTTCCTGGGAGGCCGGATGCACGCGCCGACCGGGGCACTGCAGCCGGTGGGGTCGCCGCAGGTGACCCGGCTTGTTCGACTCACCCACACAGCTCGCTCCGAGTGGCCCTCCTGGTCGCCGGACGGAACCCTGCTCGCCTACGCGTCGGACCGAAGCGGCAACTTCGAGATCTCCGTGCGCCGCGGCGAGGAGGGCCAGGACGTCAACGTCACCAACGATCCGGCGCAGGACGTTCAGCCCGCCTTCTCGCCGGATGGCAATACGATCGCCTTCGTCTCGACGCGAGCCTCCCGCACCGGGCTGATCAAGATCGGCGGCACGCTCGTCCGCAGCGCACGCACCTACGGCGGTGATCTCTGGGTCGTCCCGGCGCTCGGAGGCGCCGCGAGGCGTCTGGCCCCCGATGCGAACTCTCCGACCTGGCGTCCCGACGGAAAGGGAATTCTCTACATCACCGGGCCGGAGAACCGGCGGGCGATCCTCGAGGTTTCACCCGGTGGTGGTCCGCCGCGGGCTATTCTCCCGAGCGATGCGTCTTCCTTCGAGATCGTTCGGATCGCCTGCTCGCCGGACGGGCGCTGGGTGAGCTTCGAGACGCAGCTCGAAGGGATTTTTCTGATGCCGGCGTCGGGTGGACGTCCGCACGCGCTGCTGACGGGCTTCAGCCACGGGTGGGACGGCTCCTCCCGCCGCCTCTACTACGTGGTGCTCGATCCGCACGGCGGGAGCCGAGTTCAGCTTGGTGAAATCGACCCGGATCGGGGCGTGGTGCGGGGCGCCTCGAGAACGGTCAGCCTCATGACCGCGTCCTTGTCCGATCTCGCCGTCTCCCGAGACGGGCTGCAGGTCGCGGTGGCGGAAGAGGCGGGCTCCCGCAATCTCACTCGCCTGCCGCTTGCGCCGGGAGGCGGGGCTGCGAACGGTCCCGAGGAAGCGCTCTCGACCGGCCGGGTGACCGACGCCTACCCGAGCGTGTCCCCCGACGGCCGTCGCGTGGCCTACGTCAGCGACGTCCTTGGCCGCCCGGAATTGTGGATTCTCGACCTCCCGAGCGGCCGCCGCGAGCGCCTGCAGCTGCCCGGCGAAGACGTCGCCCAGATCGGCCCGACCTGGATGCCCGACGGCCGGCGACTTCTCTTGAGCCGCCTGTTTCCGGGCAACGTCGGCGCGAACTGGATCGTGTCCGTGGATGGGAGCGGCGCAGAAGAGATTCTGAGCCGAGTGACGCGAGAGGGCTTCAATACGACGCTCAGCGCCGGGCCGGACGGCAAGAAAGTCGTCTACCCAAAAATGGTCCTTGGGGTGCAGCAGGTTTTCCTCTACGACGTCTCCTCGCGTCAGTCGGTCCAGCTCACCGACTCCCCCGGAAGCAAGTTCGACAACGTCTGGTCGCCGGACGGGCGCTGGATTGCTCTGACGGCTCTTCAGGACGGCGTCATTCAGCTCTTCCGGATGCCCGCCTCGGGCGGCCCGATGCAGCAGTTGACGACCGGGTACGAGCGCATGCGCCACCCGTTCTACTCGCCCGACGGTCGGTGGATCTACATCCAGCCGAGCCACCGCAACATCTACCGCGTACCGGCGGAAGGGGGTCGCGTGGAGCAGGTCACGCGGTTTCCGGACGCGGGACTCTTCCTGGAGGAGCCGACGATCTCGCCGGACGGACGGTATCTCTACTACTGCCGCGGCAATGGTGGCTCGTCGATCTGGCTGATGAAGCTGGAGGCGAACGGTCTTACGAGCGCCGATCCGGGAAAGAACCCATGACGCTCTCCTCGGGCTCGCGCCTCGGTCCGTACGAGATCCTCTCGCCGCTGGGCGCGGGCGGGATGGGAGAGGTCTACAAGGCGCGGGACACGCGGCTCGAAAGAACCGTCGCTGTCAAGGTTCTGCCCGCGCACCTTTCTGCCTCCCCGGAGAGCCGGCAGCGGTTCGAGCGGGAGGCGAAGACGATCTCCCAGCTCTCCCACCCGCACATCTGCGCGCTGCACGACGTGGGTCGCGAGGGCGACACCGAATACCTCGTCATGGAGTACCTGGAGGGGGAGACGCTGGCCGAACGGCTGCTGAAGGGGCCCCTTCCGCTCGAGCAGACGCTGCGGCACGGGATGCAGATCGCCGACGCGCTGGACAAGGCGCACCGGCAGGGGATCGTCCACCGGGACCTGAAGCCGGGCAACGTGATGTTGACGAAGTCGGGCGTGAAGCTGCTCGACTTCGGGCTGGCGAAAGCGATAGCTGCCCCATCTCAACAGTCGAGCCTGACCGCGCTTCCCACGCAGCACGCGCTGACGCAGGAGGGCACGATCCTGGGGACGTTCCAATACATGGCGCCGGAGCAGCTGGAGGGGAGGGAGGCGGACGCGCGGACCGACATCTTTGCGTTCGGTTGTGTTCTGTACGAGATGGCGACGGGGAAGAAGGCGTTCTCGGGGGCGACGCAGGCGTCGCTGATCTCGTCGATCCTGCGGGACGAGCCGCAGCCGATCTCCCAGGTCCAGCCGATGTCGCCGCCGGCGTTCGACCATGTCGTGAAGAAGTCGCTGGCGAAGGACCCCGAGGACCGCTGGCAGAACGCGGCGGATCTGGGCGGGGAGCTGAAGTGGATCGCGGAGAGCGGCTCGCAGGCGGGTGCCGCAGCCGTTCGCGCCCCGCGGCAAAAGACGCGCGCCTGGATTCCGTGGGCCGTGGTCGCAGTTCTTCTTCTCGGGACACTCTATCTGGCCGACGAGTTGCGGCGGCTTCGTGCCGGCGATCAGGTCCGGGCGGTCCACTCGTTTCTCGTTCCTCCCGGAAAAACCTCGTTCCGTCTCACGGGCGACGACTCGGCGCCGATCGTTCTTTCGCCCGACGGCCGGAGCACAGCCTTCGGCGCGGGAGGGAGGATCTGGGTCGGGTCGCTCGCATCCGGAATGGTGCGAGACCTTGCCGGAACGGATGCCGGCACCTTTCCCTTCTGGTCGCCCGACAGCCGTTTCATCGGGTTCTTCTCCGACGGGAAGCTGCGGATCGTCGAGGCGTCCGGTGGTCCGGTTCGGACGATCGCCGACGCTCCGAACGCGCGCGGGGGAGCCTGGAGCTCGCGCGGCGAGATCGTGTACGCGCCCGACTTTCGTTCGGGGCTGTTTCGGGTCGCTGTTTCGGGCGGACCGCCGACGCCGCTTACGCGCATGGAGGAGGGCAAGCACACCACTCACCGGTGGCCCTCCTTTCTGCCCGACGGGGTGCACGTCCTCTATCTGGCGGCGAACCACGCCAATCCCCGATCGGAGGATTCCGGAATCTACGTTACGTCGGTGGACGGTGGCCCGTCCCGGCGTCTGATGGCGTCCTACGGCAGCGCGCAGTATGCATCCGGCTGGTTGCTGTCGGTTCGAGACACGAGTCTTCTCGCCTTTCCCTTTGACGCGCGTCGCATAGCGATCCGGGACGAGCCGGTCCGCGTCGCAGACGACGTGAACTTCGACCTCGGCGTCTGGCGGGGATCGTTTTCGGCGTCGGCAGACGGCGTCCTCGCTTATCAGATCGCGCAGGCCGGCATCGGCGGCCAGCTGACGTGGTTCGATTCCTCCGGCCGCCGGCTCTCGACGGTAGGCGAAAAGAGCGAGGCCTATTCCCCGCAGCTCTCCCCCGACGGTCGGCGGGCGCTCGTGATCGTCGGGGACCCGAACAACGACATCTGGGTCTACGAGCTCGATCGTGGGGTGCGGACGCGGCTGACGACGGCCGCGCAGGTGACGGTCTCGCCCGTCTGGTCTCCGGACGGCGCCCAGATTCTCTTCTGTTCACAGGAGCGGGCCCAGTCTCCGCTCGAGTTCCGCCTGACGACCATGTCGTCGTACGGCGCCGGCGAGCGAAAGGTCTTCTATCGATCGAAGGAAAGAGTCGAGCCGACAGATTGGTCACGCGACGGACGGTTCGTTCTGGTGGACCGGGGAAACATCGGGGCACAGGACGTCTGGGTCGTGCCGGTCGCCGAGCCGGACAAGGCGTTTCCTCTCGTGCAGACACCCTCTCCCGAAAGAGGCGGGCAGTTTTCCCCCGACGGACGATGGGTCGCCTACCAGTCCCTGCAGACCGGTCGAAACGAGATCTACGTCACTCCTTTTCCGGGAGGGGGAGGCCGCTGGCAGGTCTCCGCCACCGGGGGCACTCAGCCTCGCTGGAGCCGCGACGGGCGCGAGCTCTATTTCGTTTCGGGCGACGACGACCTGACGGTCGCCACCGTCGAGGGAACCGGATCCCGCTTCGGGGTCCGGGACGTCCGGCCTCTCTTCCGCGTGAATATGTTTCGCGGGCCGCGCGTCGGACTTCACTCGTATGCGATCGCTCCCGACGGGAAGCGATTCTTCATCAACGACGCCGGCGAAGCGGGTGTCCCCCGCGTGGCGCTCGTGACGAACTGGACCGCAGAGCTGACGAAGCACTGATCTCCGACGAACGTCGGAGGGCGCTGCCGGGCCCGCGTTTTCTATATCCTTCCGAACAGTTTGACTCTCCAGGCCGGCTCTCGTCTGGGTCCCTACGAAATCGTCGCGCCGATCGGCGCCGGCGGGATGGGGGAGGTCTATCGCGCCAAGGACCCGCGCCTCGGGCGGGACGTCGCGATCAAGGTGCTGCCGGCGTCGTTCTCGACCGACGACGACCGCCTCCGCCGCTTCGAGCAGGAGGCGCGCGCCGCGGGGCTGCTCAACCACCCGAACATCACGGCGGTCTACGACATCGGCTCGCACGACGGCGCTCCGTACGTCGTCAGCGAGCTCCTGGAGGGCGAGACGCTTCGGGCGGAGCTGGCGGGGGAGCGCCTCTCTCCGCGCAAGGCGATCGACTACGCGATCCAGCTCGCGCACGGGCTCGCGGCCGCGCACGAGAAGGGGATCGTCCACCGGGACCTGAAGCCCGAGAACCTGTTCGTGAACCGGGACGGGAGACTCAAGATCCTGGACTTCGGCCTCGCGAAGCTCACACACGCGGAAGAAGGGAGCTCGGCCGGCCAGACGAACCTCCCGACCGGCGTCGCCGGCACCGAGCCGGGCGTCGTCCTCGGAACGATGGGCTACATGGCGCCGGAACAGGTTCGGGGGCGACCGGCGGACGCGCGGAGCGACATCTTCGCGTTCGGCGCGATCCTCTTCGAGATGCTGTCGGGCAAGCGGGCGTTCCAGGGCGACTCCGCGGCGGACACGATGTCCGCCATCCTGCGGGAGGACCCGCCGGACCTCTCGGTCACGAACCAGAACGTCTCCCCGGGCCTCGAACGGCTCCTGCGGCACTGTCTCGAAAAAAACCCGCAGCAGCGGTTCCAGTCGGCCCGCGACCTCGCGTTCGACCTCGAGGCGCTGTCGACGCTCTCCGGCGCGCCGACGAAGGTCACCGCGATCCCCCGGGCGCAACCGAACCGATTCCTGCTCCTGGGAGCGGCAATCCTGGCGCTCGTCGCGGCGGCGGCTGCGTCCTACTTCCTCGGGCGGGGCGCGAGACTCCAGGTCGCTGCGCCCTCCCGCACGTATGCGCAACTGTCGTTCGCGCAGCAGGCGATCTTCAACGCCCGCTTCGCCCCGGACGGTAAGACGATCGTTTACAGCGCGGCGCGCCGGGGAAATACGCCCGAGGTCGTCACCGTACGGACCGACTGTCCGGGGGGCAAGTCGCTCGGCCTCGCCGGCGTGCAACTCCTCTCCGTTTCTTCCCGCGGCGAGCTCGCGGTGCTGACG
>JBKPMI010000428.1:0-5092 GCA_046732075.1 Acidobacteriota bacterium
GACCACGAGAGCTTCTGCGACATCCTCGTCCTTCTCGCCACCCTCCCGATGCAGGTACGGTTCCTGGCGAAGCGGAGTGTCTTCCGGGTGCCGGTGCTCGGGTGGTCGATCGCGGCGGCCGGCTTCGTCCCGGTGGATCGGGGAGATCGGTCCCGCGGCGCCGCGACGGTCGAGGCCGCGCTCCGGAAGCTCGCGGGAGGCCGGTCGCTCGTGATCTTCCCGGAGGAGACACGCACGCGGGACGGCGAGCTGCTCCCTTTCAAGCGCGGCGCCGCGCATCTGGCGTTGAAGTCCGGGCTTCCGATCCTGCCCGCCGGCATCGCGGGTACGTTCCGGATCCTGCCGCGGGACTCGTGGGAGATCCGCCCCGGCTCCGTCGTCGTCTCCATCGGAGAGCCGATCGATGTCGCCGGGCGGGACGTTCGGGAGCGCGACGCCGTCACGGAGGAGGTCCGGAAAGCGGTTCTGGTCCTGCGCGACGAAGCGCGCCGGGCGCTGGAGCCGAGAACCGAGAACTGAAAACTGAGAACTGATAGCTTTCTTCTCCCATGTCTGCCGCTGCGGAGCTTTCCGAGGAGAAAGTCCTCGAGGTCCTGAAGACGATCCGTTTTCCCGGACTGTCCCGGGACATCGTCTCGTTCGGTTTCGTCAAGGACCTCCAGGTGGGCGGCGGCAATGTCTCGTTCCGGCTGGAGATGCAGACGTCGTCGCCCCGCGCGGCGGAGGAGATCCGGCGCGACGCGACGGAGCGTCTCCGTTCGCTGCCCGGCGTCCACGCCGTCACGATCCAGCTCGACGTCCGGGAGCCCGCCCCGATGCCGCCCCGCGGCGCGGTCGGCGTCCCGCCCCCCGACGCCGCGCTGCTGCCCGAGGTGCGCTTCAAGGTCGCGGTCGCGTCCGGAAAGGGGGGCGTGGGGAAGAGCACGGTCGCCGCGAACCTCGCGCTCGCCCTCTCGCGCCTGGGCCATCGCGTCGGCCTCATGGACTCCGATATCTACGGGCCGTCGCAGCAGATGATGATGGGAATCGACGAGAAGCCCTTCATCAACGAGGCGAACCACATCGTCCCGATCGAGAGATTCGGGGTCAAGGTGATGTCGCTCGGCTTCCTGATGGACGTCGACCAGCCGGTCATCTGGCGCGGTCCCATGGTGATGAAGGCGGTCGAGCAGTTCCTGGGAGACGTCGAGTGGGGGAAGCTCGACTTCCTCGTGGTGGATCTTCCGCCGGGTACGGGTGACGCGCAGCTGACGCTGACGCAGAAGATCCACCTGTCCGGGGCGGTGATCGTCACGACCCCGCAGGACGTTTCGCTGATCGACGCCCGCAAGGGCCTCGCGATGTTCCAGAAGGTCAACGTCCCGGTACTCGGGATCGTGGAGAACATGTCGTTTTACGTCTGCCCGAAGTGCGGCAACCGCGACGAGATCTTCAAGCACGGCGGGGGGGAGCGGACCGCGAAGCAGTTGAACGTCCCGTTCCTGGGGGCGATCCCGATCGACCCGAGAGTCGCCATCGGCGGCGACAGCGGAGTCCCCATCTCGGCGGCAGAGCCGCGCTCGGCGGTGACGGAAGCTTTCCTGTCGGTCGCCGAGGCCGTGTCGAAAAAGCTCGGCGCGTAACGCCGGGAATCTCCGCGGAGTCGAGCTTGCCCGCGCGGGTCGACGTCCGGACGCAGGACATCACCCTGGCCGAGGCCGACGCGATCGTGAATCCGGCCAACGAAGGGCTGCAACTCGGAGGCGGGGTCGCCGGCGCGATCCGGAGGCGGGGCGGGCCCTCGATCCAGGAGGAGTGCGACCGCATCGGGCGGTGCCCGACGGGGGAAGCGGTCGTGACCGGCGGCGGCGAGCTCCCGGCGCGATGGGTCATCCACGCGGTGGGGCCGGTCTGGCGGGGCGGAGGCGCCGGAGAAGAGGAGGCGCTCGCCTCCGCGGTGCGGGCGGCGCTCGCGCGCGCCGAGGAGATCGGGGCGCGCACGGTCGCGCTGCCGGCGATCTCTGCCGGGATCTTCGGCTTTCCGGTAGACCGGGTGGCCCGCATCTCGGTCAAAACGGCGCGCGAGTTCGCCCGATCCGCGAAGGCCGTCGAGTCGATCGTCTTCTGCCTCTTCGACGACCGCGTGCGCGACGTCTTCCGCCGGGAGCTCCGGAAAACTCAGACGTAACGCCGGTCTGCCGATCCCGTTTGGCTATCATCCGCGCCGGATGCTCTTCCTTCTTCTCCTCCTTCTCCTCCCTCTCCGATTCGCCGCGGTCCCGTCCGATTCCGAACTGACGCGCCTCGAGTCCGCCCGGAACGTGGGCCTCGCCGCCCTCGAAGAGGGCAACCTCGACGAGGCGCGCCGGCGCTTCGACACGGTGCGCCGTCTGGCGCCGGCGGAGGCGCTCGGCTGGGCGGACGGAGCGATCGTCGAGATGCGCGCAAAAGCGCCGGATCGGGCGAAGAACCTGCTCGCGGAAGCCCTCCGCCGCGGCGGGAACGACGCCCGCGTTCTCGCGCTCGAAGGAGCGCGCCGCGAGCTCGAGGGGGATGCGGCCGGCGCCGTGGAGGCGTACGAAAAGGCGGCCGCGGCGGATCCGTCCGACCTCGCGTCCCGGTGGGCCGCGGCGCGACTCCTGTCCGAGAAGATCCCGGGAGGCGCGCCACGGGCGGCGAAGTCCGTGGAGGCGGCTCTCGAGCGAGCTCCCGCGAACATCTTTCTGCTGGCTCGCCTCTCGGAGCTCGCGCGCAACGCGGGCGACGTCCCGAAAGCGCTCGCGGTGCACGACCGGCTTCGCGCGGTTCTCGAGGGCCGGGACCCGAAGCTCGACGGCTACCTCGACGAGGCGCGCCAGGCGCTCGCCTCGAACGACGCGCGCACCGCGTCGCTCAAGTACCGGATCGTCGAGAACCTCCTGAAGGTTTCGCCCCGATACCAGCAGGCCCGCCGCGACGTGGAGCCGGGAGTTGTCGGAATCCCCCTGGAGGAGTGGTCTCCGGCGCTCGCCGCGAAAGTCCGGGCCCGCGCTCGGGCGCCCGTGCCGGTGTCGTTTGCGGAGGCGCCGCGCTCGGGGCTCGCCGGCCTGGCCGGTCTCGCCGCGGTGCGTTCGACCGGGAAGGACGGCCGCGACCTGGTCTTCGCGGGTCGCGGCGGTGTCGTCGTCGCGGCCCGCAGTCCCCGCGGATACGAGGCGCGGGCCCCGCTCGCCGGCGCCGCCGGCTCGATCGAAGTGGCGGACGTCGCGAACTCCGGCCGCTTCGACTTCGCCGTCCCCGGCGCTCTCTGGCTCTCCGACGCGAGCAGCTGGAAGAAGGAGGCCGCTCCGGACGGGGACTCCGTGACGGCGATCGACTTCGACAACGACGGCGATCTCGACCTCTACACGAGCAGCGCGAGCGGCGATCGGCTCATGCGCAACAACCTGGACGGGACCTGGACCGACGCGACCCGCAACGCCGGGCTTCCCGCGCAGATCGCCTCGCTTCGCGCGGTCGCCGGCGACTTCGACCGGGACGGCGACGTCGATCTCGTCCTCGTGGCGCGGTCCGGAGGACTCCTGCTCCTCGACAACCTGCGCGGAGGACGGTTTGCGGTCAAGGACGCGGGACTGCCGGCCGCGGGCGAGCTGCGCGCCGTGACGGCCGGCGACTTCGACGCGGATGGCCGGCTGGACCTCGTCTGGGCGGGACCCGGCGGAGCGTTCGTCGCGCGCAACCGTGGGAACGGGACCTTTCTGCCGGCGAAGGCGCTCCCAACGGCCGGCGTTCCGCTCGCCGCCGACTTCGACAACGACGGGTTCCTCGACCTCTTCCTGGCCAATGCGACGGAAGCCTCCACGATGCTCCGGGGGGACGGCGCCGGGGGATTCACCCCGTGGACGGTGGGAGCGGTGCCGGCGGCGCTCGACGCCGAGGCTGTGGACTTCGACGGGGACGGAGACCTGGATCTCGCCCTCGTGACGGCGGCGGGAGGCGCGGCGCTCTACGAGAACCGGGGCGGCAACGCGAACGGCTGGGTGGACGTGACGCTGGAGGGCCTCGCGACCGGTTCCGGAAAGGTCAACCGCGCCGGCTTCGGCTCCGAGGTCGAGGTCAAGGCGGAAACCCTCTACGTCTATCGGACCGTGTCCCGCCCCGTGACGCACGTCGGGCTCGGCTCCCGGCGGAAGCCGGAAGTCCTCCGGGTCATCTGGACCAACGGGATTCCACAGAACGACCTCGCGCCGCGGGCGCGCGCCTCGGTCAAGGAAGTTCAGCAGCTCAAGGGATCGTGTCCGTTTCTCTACGCGTTCGACGGGACGCGGTGGCATTTCGTGTCCGACGTCCTCGGCAACAGTCCGCTCGGCCTCCTCTACGACGGCGTGCACCAGGCGGCCGCGGACACGCGCGAGTGGCTGTTCGTGCCGGGCGGTGTGCTGGCGCCTTCCCGCGGGAAGCTCGTCCTCGACGTGACGGAGGAGCTCTGGGAGGCGGCCTACCTGGACCTGGCGGAGCTGGTCGCGCTCGATCATCCCCGCGGCGTCGGGATCGTTCCGAACGAGCCGATGGTCCCGCCGCCGTTTCCGGAAGAACGGCTCTTCACCGTCGCGAAACCGAAGACTCCGAAGGCAGTCGACGGCGCGGGCCGCGACCGGACGTCCGAAATATCGAACGAGGACGGCCGCTACGTGGGCGGCTTCGCGCCGACGCGGTACCAGGGAATCGTGGCGCCGCACGACCTGGTGCTGGATCTCCCGGAGGCCCGCTCGGCGAAGCAGGTAATGCTCTACCTGACCGGCTGGATCTTCTACAGCGACACGTCCATCCAGGTGTCGCTGTCGCAGCGGCGGGATGAGGCGTCGCCGCTTCGGCCGTTCGGTCCGGTGCTCGAGGTTCCGAACGGAGAGGGAGGGTGGAAGGTCGCCCTGCCGGCAATGGGTTTCCCGGCGGGGAAGACGAAGACGATGCCGGTCGACCTCTCACGGGTGCTCAACCGATCGGATCCGCGCGTTCGGATCCGCACGAACCTCGCCATCTACTGGGACCGCATCGTCTACACGGCGGACGACCCGGCGGTCGAGCTGCGCAAGACTCCGGTCCGGCTCGCGTCGGCGAACCTCTCCTTCCGCGG
>JBKPMI010000429.1:0-3296 GCA_046732075.1 Acidobacteriota bacterium
GAGCCAGTTCGCCGCGAGCTCGCGCGTCTGCTCCACCGAAGCGGCCGTGCCGCCGAGGCCGTGCAGCTCCTCGCGCCGGCTGCGGCGAGCACGGACCCCGCGACCCTCGACGTCTACGGCGCCGCGCTCGCGGACTCCGGCCGGCTCGAGGACGCGCGTCGCGTTTTCGATCGGGCCCTCCAGCTGGATCCCGCCCGGGCGGACGTGCTCCTGCACCGGGGGATGCTCGCGCTTCGCGAAAAGGACCCCGCCGCCGCGCGCGAGTGGTTCACGAAGTCGCTCGCCGCCGACCCGAAGGCCGCCGGAACGATGGCGGCCCTGGGGCTCGCCCAGGCGCAGCTGGGCGACAGCCGCGCGGCCCTGGAGTCCTGGGATCGGGCTTTGAGCCTCGATCCGGGCCAGTTCGACACGCTTTTCAACCGGGCCGTCCTCGCCGGGCGAATGGGCGACGTGGCCTCCGCGCGGCGGGGCCTCGAGCAGTTCCTCGCCACCGCGCCGGCCCGCCGCTACCCCGGCCAGGTCGCCGAGGCGCGGCGGCTCCTGCGGGCGATGGCGTCCGGGCGCTCGTGACGCGCGAAAGTCACTGTCGCCGGGGGTCGGCTGCGATAACCTTTCGAGAGGTGGTGGTGCCTATGACGCCGCGTCTGCCGGTGCTTGCGATTCTGGCCCTTTCGCTCCTCGGGCCGCCTTCCTCCGCCCTCGCCCAGAAGCCCGACGCCTCCAAGAACCCGACGCAAGCGGACGCTCCCGTCCGGGAGTCGGCCGAGGTCGTTCTGGTC
Organism: Acidobacteriota bacterium; assembly: GCA_046732075.1. Classification (GTDB taxonomy): domain Bacteria; phylum Acidobacteriota; class Thermoanaerobaculia; order UBA5066; family Gp7-AA6; genus Gp7-AA6. The sequence goes on from JBKPMI010000429.1 coordinate 780, forward strand.
GAGGTCCCCGTCCGGGTCGTCGACAAGAACGGCGTTCCCGTTCGCGGTTTACAAGCCAATCAGTTCGAGCTCTTCGACGACGGGAAGAAGCAGGACATCGTGGGGTTCGACACGATCGATCTCGCGCAGAAGACGCTCGATCGGCAGCCCCTCTCCGAAGCGCTCAACCCCGCGGCCCGGCGCCACTTCCTGATCCTCTTCGACCTGACCTTCGCGAGGCCCGGCGCCATCCTGGCGGCGCAGCGGGCCGCGAAGCAGTTCGTGCTCGGCGGAATGACCGACCGCGATTTCGCGGCGGTCGCGACGTTCACGGTCGAAAAGGGCGTCCGGATGCTCGTGACGTTTTCTTCCGATCGGGTTCAGCTCGCGCGCGCGGTCGACACGCTCGGTTTGACGATCGCGGAAGACATATCCAAGGACCCCCTCGGATTTGCGTTCGACATCGACCGGGTCGGCGCCACCTCCCGCGGCCAGAGCGCCGGCGGCGGTGAAAAAGAGTCGAAGGCTTCCGCGCTCATCGAGACGCTGCAGACGATGCAGCAGGTGACCAAGGCGCGCGTGGACGAGTACGCGCGCGGCCGCGTCGCCGCGCTCACGCAGTCGTTCGGAAGCCTCGCGCGCGCGCTCGACGCGGTCCAGGGGCGCAAGGACGTGATCTACCTCTCGGAGGGCTTCGAGAGCCGGCTTCTCACTGGCACCCGCGAGACCGACCAGGAACGCGAGTGGCTCGTCACGGGGGAGCAGTGGAAGGTCGATCAGGAGCGGCGCTTCGGCAACAGCCACCTGCAGAGCCAGGTCGGGCTGATGACGAGCCTGTTCCGACGTTCCGACTGCGTGGTGCACGCGGTCGATATCGCCGGGCTCGCCGAGAAGGAGGACCTGGGTTCGGCGGCGCCGGCGGTCCGCGGGGAGAACGCACTCTTCGAGATCGCGGACGCGACCGGCGGAGAGGTCTTCCGGAACGCCAACGATTTCGCGGGGCAGCTCGATCGCCTGATCGCGCGCACCAGCCTCGTCTACGTCCTCGCTTTCCAGCCCAAAAGGACGGGGGACGAGGACAAGTTCCACGACCTCAAGGTGAAGGTACACGTCCCCGGGGCCCGCATCTCCGCCCGCGCCGGCTACTACGAGCGAAGGGCGTTCCGCGTCCTCTCGCCGCTCGAGCGCAGCCTCTCCGCCGCCGACATCGTGGCGAACGAGATCGCCGTGGCCGAAATCCCTCCGCGCGTGCTCGCCCTTCCGTTCCCGACCGAGACGGCCAATGAGACCCGCGCCACCGTTCCGGTGCTCGTCGAGATCCCGGGCGACCGTCTTCTCGTGGGGCAGGTGGGAAACAAGGTCTCCGCCGAGGTCTACGTCTACGCCACCGACCCCGAGGGCCGGTTGATGGACTTCTTCGCGCAGACCATCGGGATCGATCTCGCCATGAATCGCGAGAAGCTCGAGAAGGGCGGGCTGAAGTACGCCGGCCAGCTCCTGCTGTCTCCGGGCGATTACCGGCTTCGGGTCCTCGTGCGCAACGCCGATACGGGCCGGGCGGGACTCGACGTCTCGACTCTCCACGTCCCGACCTTCACGGCCGGACAGCCGTACATCATTCCGCCGATCTTCCTCCAGGCCGCGACCGGCGGAATGCTCGTGCGCGGACGGCAGAAGCTGCCCGCGGGCGCGGCGCCCGCCGACGATCCGCTGCTCGCCGCGGGCGTCGAGGACCTCGTGCCGGCGGCGCTCGCGGCGGTCCAGTCGGACACAGCTTCGCGCGTCTCGGTCGTCACGTATCACTTCGGCACGGAGTCGAGCGCGACTCTCCGGATGGCCGCGCAGATCCTCTCGGAGGAGGGAAGACCTCTCGGCGACGGCGCGATCTCGCTGGTGGGGCGCTCGCCCGTCGAGGCCGACGGCCGTCAGCTTCTCCTGGTGTCCTTCAGCCCGGGCCACCTCTCGCCCGGGCGGTACTCTCTGCGGGTCATCGTCCAGGACCGCGCGACCGGCCGCGGAAGCCAGGCTTCGGCGCCCTTCCTCGTGCGCTAGACCCCGCGCGATGCTCGCGGTCGCCGCCCCACTCCTGGCGTGGAGCCTCGCCGGGGCTCCCGCGCCCGCCGCCGCCGCGGCGCGTCCCGCCGAAGACGCTCTTCACCAGCGTCTCCGGGCCCTGCGCCGGCGGTCCGATAACGCCCGCCCGGGAACTCCCGAAGGAAAGGCGATTGCCGCCGAGCTCTCCGACATCGGCGCCGCGTACCTCGAGAAGGGAGATTACGGGCGCGCCGTGGAGCTTCTCGGGGAAGCGTACGGATGGGATGCCGACAACGGGATCGTGCTCGCGCTCCTGACACTCGCTTACGTCCGTCAGGAGGAATTCGACTTCGCCCGGTTCTACCTGGACCTCGCGCTGCAACGGGCTCCCCGCGCCCCTCCGCGCGCCTACGAGATCCTGGGAGAGGTCTACTACTCGTGGAATCGGCTGGAGGACGCGGTCGTCGCCTGGGAACACTTCCGACAGCTCGGCGGGGACGACCC
>JBKPMI010000430.1:0-1779 GCA_046732075.1 Acidobacteriota bacterium
ACTTCGACCCGGGCGAGGCCGCGATCCGCGCGATCCTCGCGGGGGACGACCAGGTCATCAAATCTCCCGATACCGACGCCGCGATCGCGGGGGTCCGCCGCGCGGTCGAATCGGGCCGGATCCCCGCGACGCGGCTGGACGAGTCGTTCGCTCGCGTTCTCGTAGCGAAGCGCCGGTGTCCCCCGGCGGCCGCCGACCCCGAGGCGCCCTTCCGCGTGATCGACCGGCCGGAGCACCGCGCCCTCGCCGCCGAGATCGCGGCGCGCGCGGTCACCCTGGTGCGGGAGGCGCCGGGCGCGCTGCCGCTCTCGGCCGGGCAGCGCGTCGTCCACGTCGTAGTCAACGACATCGCATCCGTTGCGGCGCCGGGCCGGGAGCTCGCCGTCGAGCTTACCAAGCGCTTCGGCCGCACGCCGCAGACGTTCGTCTTCGATCCCCGCTCCCGCGCCGAAGACGTGGGCCCCGTCCTCGACGCGGCCGCCGGCGCCGACGCCGTGCTCGTCTCGCTCTTCGTCCGGGTGCGCACCGGTTCGGGGAAGCTCGTTCTCCCGGAGCCCGCCCGGGACGCGGTCGCGCGCCTCTCCGCCTCGGGAGTGCGCATCGTCGGTGTGTCGTTCGGAAGTCCCTACGTGGCCGCGGACCTGCCGGGCCTCGCGACGTACCTCGCGGCCTACGGCGACCAGCCGGTTCTCCAGGTCGCCGTGGTCCGGGCGATCTTCGGCGAGGCCGCGATTACGGGAAGGCTGCCGGTCACCATCGCGGGGATCGCCGAACGGGGAAGCGGGATCTCGAAGGAGGCGAAGCGATGAAGCTCGGGAGCCTGGACGTTCTCGTGCTCGCGGCCTACTTCGCCATGACGCTGGCGGTCGGGCTCTTCTTCGCGCGGCGGGCGAAGCGCTCGATGCTCGACTACTTCCTCTCGGCCCGCTCGATGCCGTGGTGGATCGCGGGCACGGCGATGGTCGCGACGACGTTCTCCGCGGACACGCCCCTCGCGGTGACCGAGATGGTCGCGAAGAACGGGATCGCCGGGAACTGGCTGTGGTGGTCGATGCTCGCGTCCGGGATGCTGACGGTGTTCTTCTTCGCGAAGCTCTGGCGCCGCGCCGCGGTCGTGACCGACGTGGAGCTCGCGGAGCTCCGCTACTCCGGCCGGCCCGCCGCGTTCCTGCGCGGCTTTCGCGCGGCGTACCTCGGACTGCTGGTCAACGTGATCATCATGGGCTGGGTCAACCTCGGAATGGCGAAGGTGCTCGGAGGGATGCTCGGGCTCTCGAAGTGGACGGCGCTCGTCGTCTGCCTGCTCCTGACCGCGCTGTACACGATCCTCGCGGGCTACTGGGGCGTGGCTTCGGCGAACGGCCTCCAGTACCTCTTCGAGATGGGCGGGGCGATCGTGCTCGCCTTCGTCTCGGTGGCGGCGGTCGGCGGCATCGGCGCGCTCAAGGACCGGCTGCCCGCGGCGCATCCCGCGTTTTCCGCGGCGGGCGTGCGGTTCGGGTCCACCGACGCGGTCCTCTCGGCCTGGCCGCTCTCCGCAGACGCGGCGTGGGCCCTGCCCGCGATCACGTTCGCGACGCTGCTCGGCGTCTCGTGGTGGGCGTCGTGGTATCCGGGCGCCGAGCCGGGCGGCGGGGGATACGTCGCGCAGAACATGCTCGCGTGCCGGGACGAACGGCACAGCCGCGCGGCCGCGCTCTACTTCAACGTCGCACATTACGCGATCCGCAGCTGGCCCTGGGTCGTCACCGCGCTGTGCTCGCTGGCGCTTTACGGAGG
>JBKPMI010000431.1:0-2881 GCA_046732075.1 Acidobacteriota bacterium
GACGGCGCCGTCTCCCGTTGCCCCCGCTGAGGCCGCCGCGTTCCTCTGCAGGCCCCGCCGCCCCGCGCGGTTCAAGGCGGTTGCGCCGAAGCGGCGCCGCCACTCGCCCTTCCCGATGCCGAGCCACTCGAGCCGCGTCGGGAGCGTACCCTTCGCGCGGCTGTCGTCGGGAGATGCGGGCCCCGCGCGCCGCGCCAGGGCGTCGTTCCACGGGCACGCCTCCTGGCACACGTCGCAACCGAACACGTGGTCGCCCATCGCCATCTTGATTTCGTCCGGGAGCGGCCCGCGGCTCTCGATGGTCCAGTAGGCGAGACATCGCGCCGCGTCGAGAACCCCCGGAACCACGAAGGCGCCGGTCGGACAGCTGTCGAGGCAGCGGACGCACGACCCGCACATCTCGGCCACCGGATCGTCGGGCGGCAGATCCAGATCGGTCAGGATCTCGGCGAGCAGCAGATACGAGCCGAGCTCCTGGTCGATCAGGCACCCGTTCTTCCCAATCCAGCCGAGTCCGGCGGCCGCCGCGAAAGAGCGCTCGGCGAGCGGCGTCGAATCGACGCACACGCGCCACTCGAAAGGCTCGTCGAGGCGGAGGCTCACGCGCTCGACCACGCGGATCGCGCGCTTGCGCAGGTTGCCGTGATAGTCCGGGCCCGCCGCGTACCGCGCGACGAGCGAGCCGTCCGCTGCCCGGAGCGGTTCGGATCGGTGCGGCGCCGCGAGGCAGACGACCGACGCCGCTCCCGGCAGGAGGCGGGCCGGGGACGCGCGGACCTCCGCGGTCGCCTCGAGATAGCTCATGCCCGCGTGGCGGCCGGCGCCGATCCATTCCCGGAAGCGGTCGAACCGGGCGGGGGGCTCCGCGCGGGCGATCCCGATGCGTGGGAAACCCTCCCGCTCCGCCTCCTCGCGGAAAATCCGGGCCTTCTCGACTCGATCCGCCCGCGCCATCATGCCCGTCGCACGATCGTAGCACCCGGTGACATGATCCCGGCGCAGAGCGGCGCTCACGCCGCGGGGAGTGTTTCCGACGTCCGACGACCGTTTCTATCCGCGCGTCTTCGCCCTCGCCGTCGCGGCGCTTCTCGCGGTGGCGATGGTGGCGATCTTGAAGCCGTTCGTCGGCCCCATCCTGTGGGCCGTGCTTCTCGCGTTCCTGCTCCACCCGGTCAACGTCCGATTCCGCCGGCGGTTTTCGCGCAAGCGGCGGCGCGGAGGCGCCGCGTTCCTGATGACCCTCGCCGTCGCGCTCGCAATCGTGCTGCCCGCGGGCCTCCTCGCGATCGCCTTCGCGGGGCAGGCCGCCGACCTCTCGCAGCGCCTCGGGGGAATCGTCGACCGCTACCGGATCGCGCGGCCGAGCGACCTCGTGCGGCTCCCGGTCGTGAGTCGGCTGATCCGGTGGCTCGCGGACCACACGCCGGTTACCGCCGATCAGGTCCAGGCCTGGGTCGTGAACGGCCTCCGGACGGCGCTCGAGTTCGCGCTGACCAACAGCAAGTCCGTTTTCCTGGGCGCGCTCGGCGCGGTTGTCGGCCTCTTCCTGATGCTCTTCGTCCTCTACTTCTTCTTCCGCGACGGCGAGGAGATCGTACGGCGCGGCATGGACCTCGTACCGCTCGACGAGGAGCGCAAGCGCAGCCTGGAAACCCACATCGCCGACGTGACCCGCGCGGTCGTCTACGGCAACGTGCTGACCGCCGCGGTCCAGGGCGTCCTGATCGGCATCGCGTTCTGGATCTCGCCGCTTCCGTCCCCCGTGGTCTTCGGCGTCCTGGGGGCGGTCGCCTCGCTCATCCCGGCGGTCGGTACGGGCCTCGTCATGGTGCCGGCGACCATTGCGCTCGCGTTCCAGGGACAGTGGGGCTGGACGATCTTCATGGTCGCGTGGGCGCTCGGGGTCGTCGGGCTCGCCGACAACTTCCTCCGCCCGGTCTTCATCTCGGGCCGGGCCGAGATTTCCACCCTGCCCGTGTTCATCGGCGCGATCGGCGGGGTCGCAGCGTTCGGTCCCATCGGGCTGTTCCTGGGGCCGATTGTGATCGCGCTCGTGCTCGCGTTCATCCGTTTCGCCGAAGAGGACCGCCAGACGGCATTGCCGGACGGGTGAGATCGAAATCTCCCCCCGAGCCGAACCGGATCTTCCCGGGCTCCGCGACGATCCACGTGCGGACGTTCGGGGGCAGAAAGACCGATCGCGTCGAGCGCTGGAGAAAGACGCCGCGCCGCGAGAGGGGAGCCGCCCACTTCTCCAGGAGGCGGGCGGTCGTGCCCCCTTCCCCCTTCCACTTCACGGCGTTGTCCCCCGCGCGCAATCGGGCGAGGCCCTCCCAGACGACCCCGAACGCCGGCGCCTGCACGTCGACGAGCTCCGCCTCGATTTCGGCCGAGGGCTCTCCCACCCGCCGCCCGCCCCGACCCGAAGAGGAGACGTAGAGCGCGGTCGGAGTCTTCCAGAGGTGACCGATCGTCCGCGGGCCGGAGGACTCGAAGCCGCGGGCGACGAGCGCGAGGACGAATGCGGGCAGGAGACAGAGGACCGATACCGCCGCGGAAAGGGCGCGCTCGGTCCAGCCCCGCGGCCGCGAGGTCAGCGCGAGGCCGGCGAGGCCCAGGGCGGATGCGAGGAACAGGTAAGCGAGTGAGGCGGTCAGGGACGCGAGGGCTCCCTCCATCCGGGTGACGCCGATCGTGCGAAATCCCACCGCCGAGGCGAGAGCGGTCCCGGCGGGGACGGCCACCGCCGCCAGCGTGGCCGCACGCGAAAGCGTTTCGAATCGCCGGCGGCGCCGCTCCCGGGCGGCGGCTTCCGGAGGGAACCGGATCGGGTGGCCGGAGGGGCAAGTCGCCAGCTCCGGGTCAGCGGTCAGGCGGCGGC
>JBKPMI010000432.1:0-4623 GCA_046732075.1 Acidobacteriota bacterium
GGTCGGAGCGGTAGTCGACCTCGCGTCCGGCCGCCTGCTCCGGCGACATGTAGCCCACCGTGCCGAGGATCATCCCGGACTCGGTTCGGGGCGGCTCCAACGTGACGGTCGGCATCGCCGTCAGGTGCTGGGCCGGCGGCAGAGCCAGCTTGGCGAGACCGAAGTCGAGGATCTTGACGAACCCGGCGTCGGAGACCATGACGTTTTCGGGCTTGAGGTCGCGGTGCACGATTCCTTCGGCGTGGGCGGCGGCCAGCCCCTCGGCGACCTGGCTGGCGAGGGACAGGATCTTCTTCGCCGGTAGAGAGCCCGAAATCATCCACTCTCTCAGGCTCTTTCCGTGCACCCGCTCCATCGCGATGTAGGAGATCGACTCGCTCCGACCCACGTCGTGAACGACGACGATGTTCGGATGGTTCAACGCCGATGCCGCGCGCGCTTCCCGCTCGAAGCGGCCCAGGCGCTCCGGGTTCGCGGAGAGCTCGGCGGGCAGGATTTTCAGGGCGACCTCGCGTCCGAGGCGGGTATCGCGTGCTCTCCAGACCTCTCCCATACCGCCGGCGCCGAGCGGCGAGATCAGCTCGTAGGGACCCAGGCGCTCGCCGGGATTCACCGTCGCCCCGCGGCGCTCCGGGTCGAGTCCGGGGTCGCATACCGGCGAAACCGCACCGGGACATCGCCGAGCTGGAATTCGTCTCCGTCCACGAGCTCGGCCGGACTGGCGAGTCGCTCTCCGCGAAGGAAAGTTCCGTTCTTGCTTTCGAGGTCCTCGAGAATCGCGCGATCTTCTTCGACGAGGATCCGCGCGTGCCGCCGGGAGACCGTATCGTGTTCGATCCAGAGAACGGACTCCGAGCCTCTTCCGAGCACGTTCTCTCCGTCCGCGAGGTTCACTTCGGCGCCCTGTGCGGCGATCCGGTAACACGAAGCGGATCGAGACGGGCCCCGCTCCGGGCGTACGTCCTCGGTGAACGCATAGCCGAAACCCGGGACCGTCCGGATGAATCGGGAGTTCTGGGCGTCATCTCCGATCGCCGCACGCGCCTCCTTCACGACCGTGGTCAGCGCCGTGTCCGTGACGAACGTGCGAGGCCAGAGGAGCTCGTGAATCTGCTCCTTGGAAACGGCCTTCGGCCGCCGCTCCAGCAGCAGCTCCAGTAGCCCAAACACCTTGGGGGCGACGCGGATCGGTTCCCCGGCACGCGTCAGCTCTCGCGTATCCGTGTCGAGGATGCAATCACCGAAGCGCACGCGCATAACGTTCCCACCAAAAGCCCACCGAACCCACAGGGATCCACCACGACAGCGATGGGAGTCCGGCGCGACGCTGATTATCGCGTAGCGACCGGGCAAGCCGCCGCGTCCGCTGCGCGGGAGGTCGCCCATGAAACAGGCTCTGCGCCGCAAGGTCTTCGCCGCAGCTCTCGAAGGGCTTCTCTTCCTCTTCTCGAGCGGATCGGAGCTGGCAAACGGCCAGCAATACGTCCCCGCAACGGACACCGCCGGGTCGATTGCTCATCAGTCCCCGGCCGAGAGATCCGGTCTCTCCCCGGCGGCGCGGTTCGCGATCCGGCGCGCGCATCAGGCCCTGGAGGACCCGGCTTGCCGCCAGATCTTTCTGGACTTTCACGACTCCGCGGGACGCACACTCCAGGAGCGCCTCGATGCGCTCGGCTGGAATGCACAGAGGTATCTCGATTCGATCCGGTTCGACGACTCGGAGGAGCCTCGACTCTGCCGGGAAGCTCCGATCCTGGCGATGACTGTCCCGGGAGGACGGGTCGTCTTCCTCTGTCGGTCGAAGTTCTCGAACCTGATCCGCCGGGAACCTTCGGCGCTCTGGGTGGCGGTCCTCCACGAAGAGCTGCACTCGCTGGGTCTCGGAGAGAACCCGCCGTCGAGCGAGGACATCTCGCGACGGGTCGCACAGCGGTGCCACTGATCTCGTCGGGAACGCGCCGGGACCGGGCGAGTTCTACTTCTTCGCGGCCGAGTCGGACATCGTCAGCAGCCAGAGCGACGCGCCACCGTTCGAGCGGCAATAGGCGAGCCACTTGCCGTCCGGCGAAATAGTCGGCTCTTCGAGAAAGAGGCCGGACTCCGCGAACTTCGTCACCGCCTCGAGCGGGCCGCCATCCACCGGCAGCCGATAGATGTTGCGGTGGCTCGGCTGGATATAGAGCCAGCGGCCGTCCGGCGAGAAGAACGGGTGGTACATGCGCTCGTAGCCGTCGGTCAGCATCTTTTCGGGACCGCCGCCGGCCGGGATTGTCCAGAGCTGCATGGTGCCGGTCACGTTCGAGGAGTAGGCGATCCGGCTTCCGTCGGGAGACCAGGTCGCATTGTCCTTGTCTCCGGGAGACGACGTGAGTGGGCTCGAGCGGCGAGTGGCGAGGTCGAGGCGATGGATCTGCTGCACACCGCCGACGGGCCGGCTGTAGACGAGGCTCTTCCCGTCCGGGGAGAACGTCTGGCCGGCTCCCGACGACGCCTCCTTCAGGAACTCCTTCGCCTCGCTGCCGTCGGCCGCCGCGATCCACAGGGAGGCGGTCCCGTTCGGGAAAGACCGGGTGACGACGAGATGACGGCCGTCGCGCGTCCAGGCCGGCAGGTTGACGCCAAGATCGCGCCCCGGCAGCTCGAGCCTTTCGGAATCGCGCTTGCCGAGATCCATGACCCACGTCTGTTCCGGTCCGAGCCGGTTGCTCGCGAACGCGATGCGGTTCCCGTCCGGTGAGTAGACGGGATAGCGGTCGATGACGCGCCCACTCGACAGCTCCTCTTCCGGACCAACCGCAGAAGCTCCACCGGGTGCGAGCGGAAGCCGTGTCAGGTTCATCGAACCTTCGACCTCCGAGAGCGCCAGGCGCCGGCCGTCGCGGGAGACAGCGAGGTCGCGCAGGATTCCGGTCATCAGGCCGACCGTTCGGGGCTTCCCGCGCACGCGTCCGGTCGTTTCGTCGACGTCGGCGGAAAGGAGTCTCGTGCCGCCGGTCGGGTCGCGGTTGAGGAAATAGATCCGGTTCGCCGAAGCGTCCCAGGCAGGGCTCGTGCCGAGAACGAGCCGGGTTGGTGAGCCTCCGCGAACGGGGACCAGATGGATCTCGCTCTCGCCTCCCGTCGGTGACGACTCGAAGCTCACCCACGAACCGGCCGGCGAATATGCCACTCGAACGATTTCGCGAATCGGCTCGCCGCTCGCAAGGAGCGTCCGCGGAGTTCCTCCCTCCGCCGGCACCTCGAGTATCGAGCGGTGGCGCTCGGGCCCCGAGACGAAGGCGATAAGCCGGCCGTCCGGGCTCCACGCGGGGAAGTTCCCGTTCGCCGCGAGCTTCCGCGCCCGGCCCCCGAGCGCCGGCGCCACCCACACGTCGCCGCCGAACGTCCGGAACTCGAAGCCGAAAGCGGATCCGATCTTGATCATCCCGCTGCGCGACGAACGGGTCGAGACGAAGGCGACCGAGTCGCCGCTCGGAGAGAACGCGGGCTGATAGTCCTCGGCCTTGTCGTCGGTGACGTTGACCTCCTGGCCGCCTTCGACACGCCGCACGTAGACCTCGAAGTTGCCGCTCCGGTTCGACGCGAACGCGAGCAGGCTTCCGTCGGGAGACCAGGTCGGCCACTCCGAAATCCCGGGATCGTGCGTCAAAGGCGAAACGGAAGCGAGCGTCGCGACGTCCGCGCGGGACCGATCTCGCGTGAGCGCCCACCCGGTCAGAAGCGCCCCGACGAGTGCTGCCCCGACCACGACCGCCGCCGTCCTGGCCCACGCTCGACCGCGTGCCGGCACGATCGGCGCGGCCGTCGTGACCGTCGAGGTTTCCCATGGCTCCGCGAGCGTTTCCTCGATCTCGATTCGCGCGTCCGCGATCGCGTGGAGCCGCCGGTCGCGATCCTTCTGAAGGCAGCGGCGCAGCAGATCCCGAACTCGGGGTGGTATGCGTTTCGGCAGCGCCGACCAGTCGGGCTCCCGCTCGAGGATCCCGGCCACCACGTCGGAGAACGTCTCCCCGTCGAAAGCTTTCCGGCCGGTCAAGGTCTCGTAGAACAGGCAGCCGAAGGACCAGATGTCGCTTCGCGCATCAACGGGTTTGCCGCGCGCCTGCTCGGGGCTCATGTACGCGGCGGTGCCGAGGATGACGCCCTGCTGCGTGGCGTCGCGGGTCGCCGTCGGCGAAAGCGACAGGTCGGATCCGGTCGGCTCCGGAATCAGCGCTTTTGCAAGTCCGAAATCGAGGACCTTCACCTTCTCCGACGGCGTGATCTTCACGTTCGCCGGTTTCAGATCGCGGTGGATGATCCCCTGCGCGTGCGCCGCCTCGAGAGCCTCGGCGACCTGGCGCATCGTGGAGAGGGCGTCGCGAATCGGTAGAGGCCCGGCGACGAGGCGCTCGGCGAGCGTTTCGCCCGGGACGAGCTCGAGAACGAGGGAGCGGGAGGACCCGACCTCCTCGAGACCGTAAACGGCCGCGATATTCGGATGGGAGAGCGAGGCGAGGACCTGCGCCTCCCGATCGAAGCGCGCCCGGCGATCGGGGTCCGCCAGGAAGGAGTCGGGGAGTACCTTGATCGCAACGTCGCGCCCGAGCCGTGTGTCCCGCGCCCGGTACACCTCTCCCATTC
>JBKPMI010000433.1:0-4318 GCA_046732075.1 Acidobacteriota bacterium
GGGTTGCGCCGCGCGAGGAAGACCGCGAGCAGTCCTCCGATCACGAGGACCGCGGCCATCCCCAGGTAGAGCGGAGTCCGGTTCTTTCGTTCCGACTCGATCCGGGCAGCCGAGAACGATCCGAAGACTTCGGCGCTCTGGGGCCTCTCTTCGAGGACTTCGGCGGCGGCGACCACCGGAGCGGGAACCTCCGGCGCGGGCGGAACGACGACCGGCGGGGCGGGCGGAACGACCGGCGGAGCCGGCGCAACCGGAGCCGGTGCAACCGGCGGCGGCGGAGCCGGGGCGCGGGCGGGTTCGGCCCGACGGGTCAACGAGGCGTCCGCCTCGGCCTCGCGGAGATGATCCAGATAGATCGCGACGTCCGCGCTTCCCGGCGCCGGAGTGTACGAGTAGAGGATGGACTCGAGGTCCCGCAGCATTTCGGCGCCGGTCGCATAGCGTGCATCCCGATCGCGCGCGAGCGCCTTCAAGACCACCGCGTCGAGCGCCGCCGGAACGTCCGGGTTCCGCTGCGACGGGGCCACGACTTCGGCCTTTCGAACGAGCTCGAGCACCACCATGTCGGTGGCGCCGCGGAAGAGCCGCTCTCCGGTCAGCATCTCGTGCAGCACCGAGCCGAGCGAGAACAGGTCGCTCCGGTGGTCGATCGGCTTGCCCCACGCCTGCTCCGGAGACATGTACTGGAGCTTTCCCTTGAGCGAGCCGCTCTCGGTCTGCGAGACCTTGCGGTCCGCCTTCGCGATGCCGAAGTCGCAGAGCTTGATCTCCCCCTCGTGGGAAATCAGGATGTTCTGCGGGGAGACGTCGCGGTGCACGATGTGGAGGTCTTCGCCCCGCGCGTCGCGGCGGCGGTGCGCGTAGTCGAGCGCCGAGGCGACCTTGCTCGCGACGTACACGGCGAGCGGGACCGGCATCGGCAGTCCCGCGTGACGGCCGCGGCGCAGGATCGAACGCAGGTCGGTCCCCTCGACGTACTCCATGGCGATGAAATAGCCGCCGGCCTGGATCTTTCCGAGGTCGTAGATGTGGACGATGTTCGGGTGATTCAGCTCGGCTGCGAGCTTGGCCTCGTCCGCGAACATCGTGATGAACTCGTCGTTGTCCGCGATGTGCGGCAGGATCTTCTTGATCGCGACGATCTTCTGAAATCCCTCGACGCCGGTGCGCCGCGCCCGGAAGACCTCGGCCATCCCGCCGCTCGCGATCTTCGAGAGAAGTTCGTACTGCCCGAACCGGTCCGGTCCCTCGGGAATGACGGCCTCCCGCGGCTCCGCACGCCGCGAGCCGGTCGGCGTCTGGTCCCCGCGGGCGGGGGTCGCGTCGGACCGGGCCGGGGTCGCGTCCGCGCGGGCCGGCGTCGGCGGCGACGTCTCCTTCGTCCGGGGGATCGGGATCCGGAGCGTCTCCGAGATCATCCGGTCGAGGTCGTCCTCGCCCGGCTTGCGTGGACGTGGCGCTTTCGGAACGGCCGGCGGAGAGGGGCGCGGAGCGGCGGCCGGCTTCGTCGACCCCGTGACCCCGGACAGCGTGTCGCGAAGACGCCGTTCCATCTCGTCCGGCTCGCCGGCGCGTGCGGCAGCCGGGGGCGGCGCCGGCGCCTTCGGCACCGGGCGGACCCCGGCGTCGGTCGCCTCGCGTCCCAGCTCTTCCAGAAGGTCCGAGAAGATGTCGCTCGACGTGAGGGCTCCCGTCGGGATCCGGACGGTCTTCGCCTCCTTATCGGTGGCGTCCATGGCCGACCGGACCGCCGCGACGATTGCTCCATCCGTGAACGGTTTCGGGACGATCTCGAACGCGCCGATCTTCTGGGCGTCCGCCTTGGTGTTGGACCCGGAGTAACCGACCGGCATCAGGAGGATCGGAGGCGCCTCGAGCCCCCCCTTGTTCCGGATCTCGCGAATGACGTCGGAACTCGAGATTCTGGGGAGCTTGCCCGAAAGAAGCACGACGTCGAACCGGCCGGGCGCGAAGGCCGCCAGCCCTTCCTCGCCGTCGTGCGCCTCCGTGACCTCGAAATCCGGTGAAGCGAGCAGCGACCGGACGCGATTGCGGTCCCGTTGTTCGTATTCGATCAGGAGTACGTTTTTTGCCATCGGAAGAGTCGGTTGCCGCCGGAAAAGCTGTTCGATGATAAGGCATCGGCGCCGAAAAACCAAAGAGGGACGGGACTTTTCGCGCGCTGCCCTCCGCGACGCGGGTGCGGGAGACGTCTTCCCGGCTCCTCGCCTCGGACGCGTGACCGCATAGGAGCGAGCGCGCGCGACCATATAATCCGCGCCGGGATTTTTCAGGAGCACACATGTCGGGGCACAGCAAATGGAGCACGATCAAACACAAGAAAGGCGCGGCCGACGCGAAGCGCGGACGCCTGTTTACGAAGCTCATTCGCGAGATCACGATGTCCGCCCGGCTGGGAGGCGGCTCCGCCGAATCGAACCCCCGGCTCCGCAAGGCGATCGACGATGCGAAAGCCGTGAACATGCCGGCGGACAACATCAAGCGGGCCATCCAGCGGGGCACGGGCGAGCTTCCCGGCGTCACCTATGAAGAGGTGACGTTCGAGGGGTACGGTCCCGGAGGCGTCGCCATCCTGATCGAAGCCATGACCGACAACAAGAACCGGACGCTTCCCGAGATCCGCACGATCTTCTCGAAGCACGGCGGGAACCTCGGGGAATCCGGCTCGGTGAAGTTCCTCTTTCAGAAGCGCGGGTACATCGCCATCGAGAAGGACAAGGCGAGCGAAGACGCCGTGATGGAGGCCGCGATCGAGGCCGGAGCCGATGACGTCTCCTTCACCGACCAGCACCACGAGGTACAGACGTCGCCGGAGATGCTCCCGGAGGTCAAGGCCAAGCTGGAGGAGAAGGGACTGCCGCTCGCGATCGCAGAGATCTCGATGATCCCGACCACCGAGGTCGCGCTCGACCAGCGCAGGGCCGACCAGACGATGAAGCTCATGGAGGCCCTCGAAGACCACGACGACGTGCAGAACGTGTGGGCCAATTTTGACATCGAGGAAGCCTGAGGTTTCAGGGGGCCGGAAAGGTGTCAGAGGCAAAGGTGTCAGGTGTCAGATGCCAGGTGTCAGGAGAAGAGCACCGAGTCGAATGCTTGGCTCCTGAAACCTGACACCTGATACCTGAAACCTATTCTCCTGAAACCTCCCAACCTGACACCTTCCCCCCCGTGATCACCCTCGGTCTCGACCCGGGCCTCTCCGCCACCGGCTACGGGTCGGTCGTCTTCGATCGGGGATCCCTGACCCTCGAGCGCTGTGGCGTCTGGCGTCCCCCGGATCAGCTCCCCTTCGCGGAGCGGCTCCACTTTCTGTTCGAGAATCTCGCGGCGCTCCTCGCGGAGCTGCATCCCGCGGCGGTCTCCGTCGAAACCGTGTTCGCCGCGAAGAACGTCTCCTCGACCGTGAAGCTCTCCCACGCGCGCGGGGTCTTGCTCGCCGCGGCCGCCCGCTTCGACGTCCCCGTGTTCGAGTACGAGCCCCGGCTGGTCAAGAAGGCGCTGGTGGGCTATGGCCAGGCCGAAAAACCGCAGGTGCGGGCGATGGTGCTGGCGCTCCTGGCACGGCAGCGCGATCGGGTCCCGCTCGACGCGGCGGATGCGCTCGCCGTCGCGATCTGCCACCTCCACGCGCGCCCTCCCGGCCCATGAGTTGCTATCATCTTTTCTTCCCATGTCCTTCCAGGGATCACTTCGCGAGCTCCAGCTCGCCGACATCATCCAGCTCTTCTCGACCTCTGCAAAGACCGGGAAGTTCGAGCTCACGCGGGACGATGAGCGGGGCACGCTCTTCCTGAAGGGGGGGCGAATCGTGCACGCGGAGGTGGGCGACGTCGTCGGGGACGAGGCCGTTCACGTCCTGACGTCCTGGACCACCGGCGAATTCCGCTTCGAGCCGGCCGAGGAGACCGACCAGATCTCCGTCCACAAGTCGAACGCCCGCCTGCTCATGGAAGCGGCGCACCAGCACGACGAGTGGCGTGTGCTGTCCCGGAAGATTCCGGGCGTCGAGTTCGTCCCGATGCTCGCCTCGCCCGACGCCGGGCGTCCGGTGACCCTTTCGCCGGCGGAGTGGAACCTGATCGTACGCATCGACGGAAAGAAGAGCGTCCGCGATCTCGCGCGGGAATCGGACGCGTCCTCGTTCGGGATCGCAAAGCTGCTCTACGGCCTGGTGACCGCGAACCTGGTCGAGATGCTGGCGCCTCCGCGCGATCGCACGCCGGTGGACCCGCGCGACGAGAGGCGCGTCCTCGCAATCCTGTGCACGCGGATCAAGCAGGAGGCGGAGCTGGCT
>JBKPMI010000434.1:0-5677 GCA_046732075.1 Acidobacteriota bacterium
CCGCTACCGGCCGTGGCGCGCTGGATGATCTTGCCGACGTCGGTCGAGCCGGTGAAGGCGATCTTCTTCACGCGCGGGTGATTGACGAGCGCGGCGCCGGTCTCGCCCGCGCCGGTGACGATGTTGACGACGCCCGGCGGAAGGTCGGCCTCCTGGCAGACCTTCGCGAGCGCCATCGCGGTGAGCGGCGTGGTCTCGGCGGGCTTCAGGACGACCGTGTTGCCGCACGCGAGCGCCGGCGCGACCTTCCACGCCGCCATCAGGAGGGGGAAGTTCCACGGGATGATCTGGCCGCAGACGCCGATCGGCGAGACGGTGTGCCGCGGGAACGCGTACTCCAGCTTGTCCGCCCAGCCCGCGTGGTAGAAGAAGTGCGCGACGACGAGCGGAATGTCCACGTCGCGCGACTCCTTGATCGGCTTGCCGCCGTCCATCGTCTCGATGACGGCGAGCTCGCGCGACTTCTCCTGCAGGATGCGCGCGACGCGGTAGATGTACTTGCCGCGGTCGGCCGGCTTCAACTTCGACCACTTCCGCCCGGCCTCCTCCGCCGCGCGCACCGCGGCGTCCACGTCGGCCGCATTCGCCTCCGCGACGTGGGCGAGGGTTTCTTCGGTCGCGGGGTTGATGGTCCGGAAGTACTTCTTTGATTTCGGCGGCACGAACTTTCCGCCGATGAAGAGCCCGTACCGGTCCTCGAGCCGCACGTGGTCGCGCGATTCGGGAGCGGGGGAGTACTCCCAGGCGCTTCCAAACTCGAGCGCCGGCTTCTCGCGCTCGACGTGCCGCGCGGCCCGGGCCTTCGAAGCTTCCTCTTCCCTGACGGTTGCCATTTGTCAATCCTTCGTGAAGTAGTCCTCGTTCTGATAGCGCCCGCTCGCTTCCTTGGCGAGCTGCATCAGCAGGTCGTTCGCAACGGTCGAGGCCCCGATGCGGAAGAGGTCCGGCGTCAACCAGGCGTCCCCGAGCGTCTCCTTGACGAGCACGAGGAGGTGCAGCGCCTGTTTCGACGTCTTGATTCCGCCGGCCGGCTTCATCCCGATCCGGCGGCCGGTCTCGAAGAAGAAGTCGCGGATCGCCTCGAGCATGACGAGGACGACGCCGGGCGTCGCGGCCGGCGCGATCTTGCCGGTCGAGGTCTTGATGAAGTCGGCGCCGTAGATCATCGCGAGCCGAGAGGCCTTGCGCACGTTGTCGTACGTCTCGAGCTCGCCGGTCTCCAGGATGACCTTCAGGTGGGCGTCCCCGCAGGCGTCCTTGATCGCCACGATCTCGGACGCCACCTTCTCGTAGTCGCCCGAAAGGAAGGCGCCCCGGTCGATCACCATGTCGATCTCGTCGGCGCCGGCTTCGACCGCGAGACGCGTGTCGTCCAGCTTGGCCGAGAGGGGCACGAGCCCGGCGGGGAAGCCGCTCGCGACCGACGCCACCTTGACGCCGCTGTTACCCAGGGCGTCCTTCGCCACGGCCACGAGATTCGGGTAAACGCAGATCGCGGCCACGTGCGGCACAGTCGGGTCGCCCGGCAGCGGGCGCATCCCCTTCTGGCAGAGCTGCCGGACCTTGCCCTCGGAGTCCTTCCCCTCGAGCGTGGTCAGGTCGAGCATCGAGATGGCGAGCTTGATCCCCGCGACCTTGGCGGCCTTCTTGATCGAGCGTTTGCCGAGCGCCGAGGCGCGCTCCTCGATTCCGACAGTGTCGACGCGGGGGACCCGGGCGGTGTCGAAAGGGCGCGGAAGCGAGCTCATCGAACCCTCGATTATAGGTCCGGCGGCCTCACCCGTTCGGCGTCTCCCAGAGCTCCTTGACGGCCGGATGGTCCCACGCGATCCGGAACTCGTCCGGCGCGGCGGGGTCGAACGTCTCGGTCACGAAGTAGAGGAGCGAGCACGGATTCGTGAGCGGGCGGTACCCGTGAGCCACGCCCGCCGGAATCCGGACGAGAAGGTCCTGCCCGCCGCCCGCGACCACGGCCTGGGTCCGGCCGAACGTCTTCGAATCCTTGCGCACGTCGTAGAGCACGACCTTGGCCTTGGACGGAGGAGGAAAGAACCAGATGTCGTCCTGCTTCAGGTGGTAGTGCAGTCCCTTGATGTGCGCGGCCGCGTCCACGATCGAGAAGTTCACCTGGGCGAGCGGAACCCCTTCGAAGAATTTCGCGAGATCGGTCCCGCCGGCGTGGTTCGCCCGGGCCCGGAAGAGCTCCAGGAAGAAACCGCGGTCGTCCGTGAACCGCGGGAGCTTGATCGTGCGGACGCCCTCGATGGGCGCCGGCTTGTCATAGGTCTTGGCCGCGGAGCGGAACTCCGGGGCGATGTCGTCGGGAGTCACGGGCACTGCGGAGATATTAGCCGAGTCGGGGACGCGGGAGCCGGTAGCCGATGGCTGACAGCTCAAAAGAAAGGGCGGCTCGCGCCGCCCGTTCTCACCGATCGAAATCGCGTCTCAGTGGGTGTGCGCGTGCACCGCGTTCGCGGCCGCCTTCGTCTCCATCGGCTTGACGTCGCCCTGGGCCGACCAGGTGATGTTGAACCCGTTGCGGTTCGCGTGGCTGAACTTGGGCTCGCCGTTGAAACTGTGCGTCGAATTCGCCAGCACGAATCCCTTGTTCGAGTTCGTGAACCAGTACTGAAGGTTCTGAACGACTGTCGGCGTCTTCTTGTCCGGGCCGATGAACTTGTTCAGCGTGATCTCCGCCATGCCGCTGCCGAGCTTGGCGTGCGACATCTTGGCGTCGTCGTGCCACTCGATCGTGTCCTCGCGGACCTCGTACTTCTTCCACTTCGTGTTGAAGATCGAGGCATTCGCGATCGCTTCGATCGCCTTCTTCTGGGCGGGGCTCGACTTCTTGTCGAGCGAGATCACGACCCAGTTGGTCGGCATGCCGGGTCCCGGCTTGTGGTGCCACTCGCCGCCCAAGTCCCCCGACATCCAGAAGAGCTGGTTGGAGAGATCGACGTCCCCGTAGTGGCTTCCGGGCTGGAACTTGTAAACGTTGTTGAACTGGCACATGTGTTCGTCGGCGGACTTGCTGAAGTAGCACGTGCAGAAGAGCGGGCAGGAGCAGCCCTCGATCGTGTCGGCCGTGACGGAGTAGGTCTTCGACTTGTCCGCCGGAGTCGCTCCGATGACGATGGCTGCAAAGGCGAGGATCGCGAGATGGGGAAGGTATTTCTTCAAGTGCAGCTCCTCCTTTCGGTGAATCCGCTGACCAGGACAGCGGGCGAGGCGGGAATGATTCGGACCATGGGTTTTCGAGGCCGAAAATCTTACCGCAGGGTTCCGGCGCGGGTGCTAGTCTTTTGGCGTCGCCCGGAGGAACCATGAAAACCCGCGTTTTCCGGCTCGCCGTCATCCTCCTCGCCGCCTCCACCTTCGCCCGGGCCTCGGGCCCGGATCCGCGGGAGCGAAACTTCAAGCTTTCCGTGGATGGGGCGGACGTGGACGGGGTCGTCGGTTACCAGATCGCCTTCGCCCGGACTCCGATGCCCCGCTCCGACTCGAGGCGTCTCGACCGGGCCTACTCTCCGGATGAGCGACGACTGGTCCTGACCGTGACCGAAAAAGGCCTGAACCGGTTACAGGATTGGCTGAACGCCGCTACCGACGAAGGCACCCCTGCCGGAAAGAACGTGACGATTCTTGCGCGGGACAACCAGGGCGAGACCCTGGCGCGGTGGGAGTTCACGGGCGTCAGTCCCGTGACTTTTTCCTCCTCCGCAGCCGGCAATGTCAACCAGGTCGACTCGACCGTCGAGTTCTCGTTCGACCGGATGCGGCTGATCGAGGCGAGGGCCCGTTAGCCGGTCTAATGCCCCCGGCTCAGGTTCTTGATCGCGTCCAGGAGCGCGGCGGGGGGACGCTCGAACCGCGTGCCGAAACCGGCCTTCCGCGCGGCGGGTGAGTCGTCGATGAAGACGACGCTGCCCCGAACCCGGTAATCGCGGCGGTCGCCGGGAAGGGTGAAGACGAGGTCGACGTAGTCCCCCAGCTCCGGCACGCGGGGCGAGACGACGAACCCGCCCGCGAGGTTCAGGCGCTCCAGGAAGCCGGTCTGCTCCTCTTCTCCCCATTTGATCGTGGCAGGCGCGCCGACGGGCACGCGATCGGAGATCCGCTGTTCGGCGGGCTTTCGGCTCATTCCCTGCCTCTTCGTTGCCGGATTCTTCGAAGCGGTTTCGGTCCGGGAAGGATACCAGAAACGCACATCGCCGGCGTCAGAGGCGCGCGTCTTCGAGCGCGGGGAGCAGCGTCTTCTCGAGCTTCTGGAAAAGGCCGGCCGTCGCCTCGACGTCGCGCCGGCAGTAGAGCGCGATTTCGCGAAGCCGGTTCTCGCGGTAGTAGTGGCCGACGGCGTAGCCGTCGAGGCCGCTCTCCTTCGGGCTCTCGACGCCGAAAGCCTTGCACGCGAAGTCGAGGTTCCACTTCCGAGAGGCGCCGAAGAAGGAGAGCACGTCGAGAAGGTCGGTGTGCGGCTTGATCGCGTAACGGTAGCCGCAGAGGTTCTTCGAGACGCGGATCCCGAGCGCCGCGCTCCGCAGCATCAGAAACGGTCCGTCGAAGCAGCGGCCGTTGAAGGAGACGAAGCGATCGAACTTCACGATCGCGTTCCAGAACTCGGCCAGAAAGGCGGGCTCGGTGTCGCCAACGAACGTGAAGAGCCCGTCGGCCGAGGTCTCTTCGAGCCGGCCGTCGTTCTTCTCGTACCAGACGCGCCCGCGGCCCGTGTCCGGATTGAGCATCGCGAGCACGACGATCTTTCCGGTCAGAGGCCAGAGCGACATCATCTCCGGCAACTTCGCGCGTTCTTCCTCGCTGCGCACGTATTTCTGGAGATACGTCCTCTGACCGTCGTCGAGAGCATCCCAGGAACCGCCGACCGTCTCGATGTCGAACACGACCGTCGCCATGACCGGGATGCTATTCTCTTCCGGCACTCTCGATGAATCGATCGCTCGCGCGCGCCGCCATACTTCTCGCGGTCGGCGCGCTCACGAGCTGCGCCCCCAAGCCCGCCCGTCCGGCCCCGAAGGACGTCCTGACTCGTCACCTCGCGGGAGATCCGGCGACCCTCGATCCCACGACGACGAACGAAGAGAACGGCGGGCTGGTCGAAGAGATGCTCTTCCGGCCGCTGCTCGCGATCGACGCGGCGGGGCGGCCGGTCTCGGGTCTCGCCCGATCCTGGACGGTTTCCCCGGATTCCCTCACGTACGAGTTCCACCTCGACCCGTTCGCCGAGTGGGAGGACGGCTCTCCGGTGACCTCGGACGACGTCCTCTTCACGCTGGAGCGGATCCGCGACCCGAAGGTGCCGGCCTTCAACTACCGGGAGTCGTTCTCGGGGGTGATGGCCATCGAAACCCCGGACGTGTCCACGGTGCGCGTCCGTTTCGGCGCGCCCTACGTCGAGCGGCTCCTCTCCTTCAACCTTCCGATCGTTTCGCGGGCCGCGTACGCGCGCGGGAAGTCCCCTTCGGACGTCGACCGGCATCCGTCCGGAAGCGGTCCTTACCGGCTGGAGCGCTGGGACACCAACCAGACGATCGCGCTCGTCCGTCGCAGCAACGTCGCGCCGGCGGCGGCGCCTTTTGCCCGGATGGTCTTCCGGATCGTGCCGGATCCTGTCTCTTATACACATCTCCGAGCCCACGAGACGGAGAGACTCATCTCGTAT
>JBKPMI010000435.1:0-1682 GCA_046732075.1 Acidobacteriota bacterium
CCCTGGGACGATCCGTGGGGCACCTCGTCATCGAACGAGCACAGGCCGACGGCTCGCAGTGAGGCGATAAAGATGAAGCCGGGCCGCGGAGGCCGGGAGGGCTCGCGAGGCTAGGTCACTCGTCGATCGCCGCGAAGATGCGCTCGACCTCGACTGCGTCGTTGTACGCGTGCGGAGAGAAGCGCACGGCGCCTTCGCGCGTCGCGGCGATGATGCCGCGCTCCTCCAGCGCCTTCGCCGCTCGGAAGCTGCCGCCGCCCGGCGGCACCGCCGCCAGGATCCCGGAGGTCCCCGGCTCCGGCGAGGCGATCTTCCAGCCCCGGTCGGCCAGTCCCGAAGCCAGAGCCCGCACGGAATCGCGGATGCGGCCGGCGATGCCGTCGGATTCCATCTCGCCGAGCAGGTCGATCGCCGCGGAGAGGCCCCGGATCTGCGCGGTCGGAAGCGCGCCCGGCTCGTAGCGGCGGCCGCCCAGGTGAAAGTCCAGCCGGTACTGGAGATAGCCGTGCGCGTGCGCCGCGTCGTGGCGCACGTTCCACCAGCCGGCCGCGACGGGCGGCACCCGCTCTCTCGCGTTTTCCGAGACGAAGAGCACCGCGCACGCCTCCGCTCCGAGAAGCCACTTGTGCGCGTCGGCCGCGAGGACGTCTACGTTCGCCTCTCCGACGTCGATCGGGAGCGCGCCCAGGCCCTGGATTCCATCCACGACGAAGAGGATTCCCTTCTCCCGGCAGAACGCGCCGATCTCGGCGATCGGGTAGACCCAGCCGTTGTGAAAAGCGACCCAGGAGACCGCGACGACGCGGGTTCGCGCATCCACGACCGCGGCAATCTCATCGACACCGACGCGCCCGCCGCGGCTGCGGGCCGTCCGGAATTCGACGCCGCGGGACTCCAGCATCATCCAGGGGTAGACGTTCGCCGGAAATTCCATGTCGTCGCCCACGACGTTGTCCCCGCTCTCCCACGGGTATGCCTGGGCGACCGTGTTGAGCGCCCACGACGTCGACGGCAGGAACGCGACCTCGGAAACGCGGGCGCCGATCAGCCGCGCCGCCTTCTCGCGCGTCTCCTCGATGGCGGCGTACCAGGAGCGCCAGTCCGCGGCGCCGCGGTCCCGCACGTTCTCCGTGTGGGCGGAGACCGCGTCGGCCACGCGTCGGGGGAGAGGAGCGACCGCCGCGTGGTTCCAGTAGACGAGGTTCTTCCGCACCGGGAACTCGCGGTCGAGGTTTTCGGGCGACCAGTCGAACGTCATCGCCAGGCGACCGCTTTCGCCCGGGCGAGCAGGTCGAAGTACTCCGAGATTTCGGAAAGCGGAACCGGCGCGTACCGGCCGGTCAGAACGTCGCGGATCTCGGATACCGAGCGGCGCCCGTCGACGAGGTTGAACGCCTCCCAGCCGAGGACGTCGCCCCCCTCGCGCTTCGCGAGCGCGATCCGGCCCGCGGCCCCTTCGCCGAGCGTCCTCTCGAGGTAGTCGAAGTAGTACACGCCGAGCGGCCCGACGATCTCGGGACTGCGCGCCGGGACGCGCCGGTCGGCCGCGGAATCCGGAGCGACCTCGGGGGCCAGGCCGCGGATGCCCCGCTCCGCCTCGTGGGCGACGGAGGCCACCGACGGCCAGAGCGCGCCCACCGACCGGACGGCCGCCGCCGCCTCCTCGACGCTCTCGCGACGAA
>JBKPMI010000436.1:0-6893 GCA_046732075.1 Acidobacteriota bacterium
CTTGAGAACTCTCTGGAGCTCGGACGGGAGCATTGCGAAGTCTCCGTCCACGACGGCCTCGCGATCGGCCCCCGCGAACGCGGCCCAGGTATTGATGCCCATGGCGTTGCCGACGTCGTGGCCGTGCATCCGCGTCGTCCGACCGATCGTGACTTTGTAGACGCCATCCTTCAGGTCGCCTTTGGCCTTGAGGATCGAAGAGATCGTGTCGGTATCGAGTGCCGTACCGGCCGGATCGATGTGCGCTTCCACGACTCCGCCTTTGCCTCCGCTGGTGTCCTTGATCCGCAACAGAACCTTGCCCACGGCTTCAGCGAGCCCGAGATCTCTCCCCATCCCGCCGATGTGCATGAACATCACCCTCGGCGTGTCCCACAGAAAGTGGTTGTGAAGCGCAGTGACCTCGAGTCCGTTCTGCAGCGCTGCATCCATCACCGGGCTGACCTGGTCGTCGAGGAGCACCATGTCTCCCATGACCATCGTCTGCGCCCCGACCTTGCGGAACGCGGCCCATGAGGTCAACCCGAGCGCGGGATTCATTCGGACCCCCGCGACGGTCACCGAGAGGTCAGTCCGCGGTACGGACACCTTGAAAACACCTTCCTTCTCGTTCCACGCGCCTTTCGCGCCGGTCGCCTTCTCGATCGCCGAAATGTCCAGACTGCTCTGTTGGGCAGACGCCGCAACTGCAACGGCCGACAGCAAACAACTCGCCACCGCCCGGAGGATTCCGTTCATGATTCGGCACCTCGCTCGAATGAGATCATTTCCGCACTGTTGCGCCGCAGAGCTCGCATCTTCGCACTGCTCGGCTTGATCGCGCTGCGGTCGGCCGTCCGCGCCCAATCCACCTCCTCTTCTCTGTTGGTCGACCGGGATGGCATCTGGGAAGTGGCGACGCGCCGCGGCCACGGGCCGCTGACGCCCGGCCGCGACGTCTTCCTGGTCTGGAATCGGAACTGGCGCCACCCGTCGTCCGAAGGCGCGTCTGCGGCGTCCCCGGTCTCCGACGAGGTCGTGCTCAAGCTGCGCTGGACGTTCCGGAGATGATCACCGGCGGTCGGGCAAAGTCGGTCGGTCTGAGCTCCGACCCGCTTGGGTCCGCCAGCATCGTGCCGGCATTGCCTTGATTTCCAAGTCCAACAGGCTTATCAAGGCGAAACAGGGCTCCGACGATCGTCCACATGCCTACGGCCTATCGGGAGGTGCAGGATGAGGCTCTTCCGCGCGCGCATTCTCGTGTCGCTGGTGACGCTGCTTCTCGCCGGTGAAGCGGCGGCGCAAACCACCATCCGTATGAACGCCAACCAGCGCCTCGACAAGGGGCAGAAGATCGAGGTGGCGGGACTGGGCTACCTCTACATGCAACCGGACGGCAATCTCGTCCTGTATGACGCCACCAACCACCCGAGATGGGCGACCGGCACGAACGGCAAGGCCGTCACCCACGTCATCATGCAGCCCGACGGCAACCTTGTCGTCTACAACAGGAAAAACCCGCGGTGGGCATCGGATACCCAGAACGTGGGCGCCGGCGGCTACTTCGAAATCGACCTCTCCACGTGGACCGGCCGGATCTACCGGGCCGACGGCACGGTCGCCAAGGTGCTGTTCGGCAGCCCGGCGCCGCCGGTCCAGCCGAATACGGCAACCGCCCCGGCCGCACAGCCCACACCGAGTCAGCCACAGACCGTCCAGATCGTCGAGGGCCCCACGACCGTCATCGCCGGCACACCCGCGCCGGCTACGAGCGTCCAGCCAACTCCGGCGCCGATCGCGCCGTCGGTCCTGGTCAACATCGGAACCGCCGCACAGCCGACGCCGACAGCGCAACAGAGTCAGCCGGCGCAGCTGAATATCGGAACCAATCCCCTCTTCTCACGGCCGACGCCGACACCGACTCCGCAGACCGTCCAGCTGATCCAGGGGCCCACGACCGTCATCTCGGGCGCGCCCGCGCCGTCGACGAGCTACTCGAACCTCCAGGCGACGCCGAGGCCGGCGACAACCTCCGTTCCGCTTCAGTCCGGGACGGCCCCCTCGCGGGTACAGCCGGGGGTGAAGTGCATCGACTTCTCGCTCACCGGGAGCTGCGGTTCCGACAAGGCCGACAAGCTCGGCGCCTACTCGCTGAACATGAAATGCGACGAGGGTTTTTACGATCCGATCTGGGGCGGCACGTGCTGGAAGTGTCCGGACGACGACGGATCGGGCGCCTTCATCCGCTCGGCCAACAGCATCCAGAACGCCGACGCGTGCTGGCGGGTACCGAAGGAGAAGACCGGGTCGGCGGTCCGGGTCAAGAACACGGCCTGGGCCTGGGAGTGTTCGAGCGGCACCTTCTGGGACGGCTACGACTGGGGCGCCTGCTGGAAGTGCCCGGACGCGTTGCCGCGGCGGACCGCGTACCCGGTCTATTCCGGAAACGCCTGCGCGACGTCGCTCAACGAGACCAAGCCGGCGATCTTCCTGAAGTTCAACGGCTGCCCCGATCCCCAGCAGGCCCTGGCCAGCGGAGCCGTGACGCCAGACGGCAAGCGACTTCCGGGACGGCCGTTTCTCGACGTCGGCGCGGGCTGGGCGCAGGGACAGGCCGGTGGGCTCTGCTATGCGTGCCCGGTCGTGGACCGGGACGGGAACTTCCTGATCACCGATCGGAGCGGAAGCGCGGTGACCGCCGGAGATGCGTGCACCATCCGGATGAAATACACGGCGGCTCCGTTTACCGAGCCGGGAATGGCCGGACTCGCCACCGTGGGACTGATCCAGGAAAAACAGGTTCTGGATCCCACCGGGTTCACGCGCGAGCTGTATCGACAGGCTGCCGCAAACGGAGTCCAGCAACCCACTGCCTGGGTGGGGGAGCAGTGGGCCGATGTCGCATCAAATCCGTCGGCGAACACGTATCTGCGTGTCGCGGTCTTCAACCGCCTGCTCGAGGCCGCGCAGACGCCCGCGGCCTCGCGCTCGCCGGCGCAGCGAGCGGCGGTCGCCGCGATGGAGAAGTACATCCACGACAAGCGCGTCTACGTAGCGCAGGTCGCGCTTGACATGTACAAGGCCTGGAAGGCGAAATCCGACGAATGGAACGCGTCGCACGCGCAAAGTCCGATCGCGCAGCTTTTCGATTACGGCACCGTTCCGCTCGACTTCCTGGGCATGACGGCCGCGGTCCTCGCGCCGGCCAGCGCCACCTCCGCGATGCTGGTGGCGGGGGCGATGTCGACCCAGTGGTCCGCGGGGGCTCTCGCCGGAGGCAAGGAGATCGCGGACGCGGCGTACCGGGCAGCCCCGCTCGCGGAGGTTGCGAACCCCCTGCAGGTATCGGTTTCGGAAGCGCTCGTGGCTTCGGAAGCGAAAGCGGCCACGCCGGCGATGATTCAGTTGGCGAACGAAGCCAGGGCAGCCTCCACGGCGAAGGGAACGGTCGACGCGCTCAAGGCGGCGTTTTCGGCGAGAATCGTGGCGACGATCGCCGTGGGAGCGATCGAGATCGCGACGACGATCATTGCCGCCGTCGCGATGGATCAGTTCATGTCGATCATCACGGCGCAGTCCAAGCTCGAGGGAGCCCTTTCGACCGCAAAGACACAAACAATCGATCTCGGCAAGCTGATATCGACTACGGGCGGAATCGACGAGTTGCGATGGCACTTCGCGCAGGCCGTCGGGAACGCTCCGGTCCTGCCGGAAGCGCCGGCTCTTCTGACTCTCGCGCAGGCCGGCAAGACCACGGCGGCGGCGAGCGGCTACGCGGTGCCGAAGTAGAAATCGCGGCACCGGATCGGAACGCCGAGAGGAAACTCTCGGCGTTTTCTTTTTGATGTCAAGGCCTCAGGACCGCCTTGACGACCGCGAGACGCTCCATGTCCGCGAGCGCGAGTCCTGCCTCGGCGAGCGTGTACTCGCGCGTGACGAGCTCGCGCCACCGGAAACGTTCCCGATGCCGGGCCATCAGGGCGAGCGAGCGGTGGAGGTGCGTGAACTCGTACCCCCAGCATCCCAGGATCGTGGCGTGGCGGCGGTTGACGTGCCGGTGCGGGTTGATTGCCACGTCTCCCGCATCGGTGTACTGGCCGACGACGACGGAGCGGCCGCCGTCGCGGAGCATCTCCAGTCCCTCGGGCACGGCAGCGGGATTTCCCGAGGCCTCAATGACGACGTCCGCGCCCCGGCCCGATGTGCGATCCCGCACCCAGGAGACGCGATCTGCCGGGTCCGTGGCCACGGTGATGTCCAGCGTGTCCTCGGCCCCCAGCCGCCGGGCCGCTTCGAGCCGCGCGGCCGGCGCCCCGACGACCAAGACACGCAGTGCGCCGGCGAGCTGCGCGAAGATCGCCGCGTTCAATCCGACGGGACCGCTGCCCTGGACGACCACCGTGTCGCCGAGGGCGACGCCCGCCCGTTCGACTGCATGGAATCCGGTCGGAAGGCCGCAGCCACCACCCATGAAGTCGAGCGCATCGAGCCCGTCCGGGATCGGCAGCAGGCGGACGCCGGACTTGATCTCGATCCGCTCGGCCCAGCCTCCGAGCAACCCGTCCTCCGCGGACGTCGTGATGCCGTACACCCGTCGACTCGGGCAGCGCGTCGCCGTTTTCGCCACGAGGCAGTGCCAGCAGCTTCCGCAAGTCCCGAAGACGTCGAAGAAGGTGACGAGAGAGCCCGGCCGGATCTCCCGCCCGTCCACGTCGCGTACGGGACCCCGGCTCTCGAGCAGACGCCCGCAGTTCACATGCCCGGGAATGATCGGATACGGGACGCCGGAGAGACGGCCATGGTGGAGGTGTACGTCGGTCCCGCAGACTTCGCTCGCCACCATTTCGAGGACCGCTCCGCCCTCCTCGGGCCGCGGCTCCTCGAAGCGACGCCGCTCCAGCGCCTGGCCAGGACCCGGCATGACGACGGCTTGAACGGTCATCGGGCGGCTCCAGTTTCTCGCGGATTCACGCGGACAGCCGGAAGGATATGATCCGCTGACCTCTGGATCCCGGACGGTTTCTGAATTCCAACCAGTTTCAATTCAAGAAGGAGGAGTCAATGCGGAAGAACCTGCTCCGAATTTCCCTGGCAACGTGTTGCGCCATCGTTCTCGCGAGCTCCGTCGCCCTCGCGGCCGAGGCCTGGCTCGGCACCTGGAAGTTGAACACCGCGAAGTCCAAGTACAGCCCGGGACCGGCGCCGAAGAGCCTGACCCTCACGTGGGAGGCCACGGCGGACGGGATCAAACACGCTTCGGACGGGGTGAACGGCGCGGGGGAAGCGATGCACTCGGGATACGTCACCAAGTACGATGGCGCGGATGTTCCTTACGCGGGCAACCCGGACGCCGACATGGCGGCGGCGAAGAAGATCAACGACCACAGCTACGAGAACATCTGGAAGATGGGGGGCAAGACGACGATCACCGCGAAGGTCGTCGTGTCCAAGAATGGAAAAACCATGACCATCACCCAGATCGGAACGAACGCGAAGGGCCAGGCCGTCCACAACGTGGCGGTGTACGACAAGCAGTAAATCGAGCTCAGCAACGGAGAAGCCCGCGCGTCGCGCGGGCTTTTTTTTGTCCGAGAGCACACGTTTCCCGGCTTTCGAACCGGAAACAGGGCCCTCGTCGCTCACGCGGTGGCAGAGCGCCCGTTCCGGTGATCTGGTCCCTTTCCAGACCCGGCTTCGATCGGAGCCGGGGTTAGGATCCGGAAACAATCTGAGTCAATTGGGAGGTATCACGATGCGCGCGTCGAAAGCCCTCGCAGCGTTCGGCCTCGGAACTCTCCTCGGTGTCGGTGTCGCGGCCGCCCAGACGTGGACGCCCCTCGTCAACCAGCCTGCGTTCGCGGCGAGCAATCAACTCCTCCTGACGGACGGCACCGTCATCGCACACAACGGCTGCGACCGCGACTGGTGGCGGCTCACGCCGGACGCCTCGGGGAGCTACGTCAACGGGACCTGGAGTCCGATCGCATCGCTGCCCGCGGGTTACGGACCGCTCTACTTCGCTTCCGCCGTGCTCGCGGACGGGCGCGTCGTTATCGAAGGCGGCGAGTACAACTTCTGCAGCCCCGTCTGGACCACCCTCGGCGCGATCTACGATCCCCTCGCGAATTCCTGGACGTCCGTGGATCCTCCCACCGGGTGGAGAAGCATCGGCGACGCGCAGAGCGCCGTTCTGGCAGACGGCACGTTCATGCTCGCGAACTGTTGCACGAAGGAAACCGCGCTGTTCAATGCGAAGAAGCTGACTTGGACTGCGACCGGCGCTGGCAAAGCCTCCGTCAACGACGAGGAGGGGTGGACGCTGCTTCCGAATGGCGGGGTTCTGACGACCGATGCCTACGTGTTCGAGTACCAGGCGGACGGCACGAACTCCGAAATCTACGACCCGTCGACCGGCACCTGGTCCAGCGCCGGGAGCACGATCGTGCAGCTGTGGGACTCGTATCTGAAGGCCGGTCGGGCCTCCCACGAGGTCGGACCCTCGGTGCTGCGCCCGGACGGGACCGTCTTCTTCACCGGGGCGAACGGGCACGGCCCCGGCCACACCGCGATCTACGATACCCACACCGGCGCATGGAGCGTAGGCCCGGACTTCCCGAACTCGCTCGACATCGCGGACGGTCCGGCGGCGCTCCTTCCGAACGGCAACGTGCTCGTCGAAGCGAGCCCCGGGATCTTCAAACCCGGCGCCGTGTTCTTCGAGTGGACCGGCCTCGCTCTCATGCCCGTTCCGGGCCCGCCTCCCGCACAGCACGAGCCGTCCTATCTCGGAAACATGCTCGTCCTTCCCACGGGTGAAGTCCTGTGGACCGACATCAGCGGGAATGCGTGGGTCTACTCTTCGAGCGGCGCGCCGGACCCGGCCTGGGCGCCGAACATTTCGAGCGGACCGTCGG
>JBKPMI010000437.1:0-5791 GCA_046732075.1 Acidobacteriota bacterium
GGGGACCCTGGGTCACGAGCTCAAGGCGGGGTTCGGCTATCTGAAGGCCGGCGCCCGCTCGTCTTCGAGCTGGCCCGGGGATCCGACCGGCAACCTGGCCGGGGCAACCTACGGTGACCTCTTCGACTGCACGGACGCGGCCGGCAACTCGCTGCCCTGTGCGGTCATCACGCGTCCCTCCAACCTGGTCGTCGACAACAAGTACTGGAGCGGATACCTCCAGGACACGATGTCGTTCGACCGGCTGTCGGTCAACGTCGGCGTCCGTTACGACAAGCAGACCGGCGAAAACCTGGCAACCGTCGTTCCGGGCAATCCGTCGTTCCCTGAGGTCCTTCCGGCGATCAACTATCCCGGCTCGGGCCGGCCGTTCACCTGGGATGACTGGCAACCCCGCGTCGGACTGACCTACGCGCTGGGCGCCAATCGCAGCACGGTGCTGAAGGCCAGCTACGCCCGGTACGCCGACGCGCTCGGCACCGGGACGATCGACAACATCAACCCGGTTTCTGCGGTTTCTTACGCGTACTACGGGTGGAACGACGCGAACCACGACAACCTCGTCCAGGTCGGCGAAGTCGACCTGAATGCGTTCCAGTTCTCCCGCAACTACGATCCGGCGAACCCGGGAGCAGCGGTCGCGGTCGACAGCTTCGCTTCCGGATTCCACGCTCCTCTGACCGACGAGATCCTGGCGGGCATCGATCACGAGCTCTTCCCGGCTTTCGCGGTCGGCGTGACCTACACCTATCGCAAGTTCACGGATCAGATCTTCCGGTCTCGCACCGGACTCACCTCGGCGGACTACGTCCTCGATCACATCGTCACCGGAACCCTTCCGGACGGCACCGCCTACAGCGCGCCGCTCTACGTGATTCGCGACGGAGTTGAGGTGCCTCCGGGTTACGTCTACTCCAACCGCAATGGTTACGACCAGACCTATCACGGCGTCGACCTCACGTTGACGAAGCGTCTGGCCAACCGCTGGATGGCGCGCGGCAGCTTCACCTACAGCTGGAACAAGCAGCACGTGGATGCTTCCGGCTGCGTCGACCCGACGAACGTCGTTCCGGGGCAGTCGCTCAACGCCGGCGATCCCCAGACCGGCTACACCGCACAGACCTGCGCCGACAACGTCGTAGCGGGCTTCCGGTCGACCGGCAGCGGCGACAAGGCGAGCGTGTTCCTCTCCTCGAAGTGGCAGTTCTACCTGAACGCCATGTACCAGCTCCCGCTCGGGTTCAACGTGGCGGGAAGCTTCTTCGGCCGGCAGGGTTACCCGATCAACTGGTTCCGCCGGTTCCAGGGAGCCGATGGAGAGATTCGTGACCTCGCGGTCTCCGACATGGACAAACAGAGGTACGACGACGTGTACGACCTCGACCTCCGGATCGAGAAGGTCGTTCCGATCACCGCGACGGCGAACGTGACGATCTCGGCGGACTGCTTCAACGTGACCAACGAGGACACGGTGCTGCAGCGGTTCAACCGGCTCAACCGGTCCGGTCTGGCCGTCGGCAACACGAACGACATCAAGGAGATCCAGAGCCCGCGCGTGTGGCGCTTCGGGCTACGGGTCGCGTTCTAGAGCTTTTTCGTCACCCCTTCGGCCGCCGGGAATACGCTTCCCGGCGGCCTTTTTCATTTTCTGGATGGGAATGAAGCGCTTTCTCGTGACGGCTTCGCTGGCGACTCTCCTCGCCGCGTCCGCGGCGTGCCGCGCGCGCTCCGAGAACGTCGGGCCGGCTCCCGCGACCGGATCGATTGCCGCCACCCGACCCGACGTTCTTCTGATCACGATCGACACCGTGCGGGCGGACTCGCTCGGATTCGCGGGAAACCGGAAGGTTGAGACGCCGGTGCTCGACCGGCTGGCGGCCCAGGGCCGGGTCTTCCACAATGCTCACGCTCACAACGTCGTGACCCTCCCGTCACACGCGAATGTCCTCACGGGGCTGCTGCCCTACCAGCACGGAATCCGAGACAACACCGGGTTCCGCCTGGATTCTTCGACTCCGACTCTCGCGACGCTGCTGAAGAACGGGGGCTACGCGACCGCGGCATTCATCGGCGCCTTTCCGCTCGACTCCCGGTTCGGGCTGTCACGGGGCTTCGACGTCTACGACGACCGATATCCGCGGGGCAACACCCGGCTCGACTTCGAGATGCCGGAGCGGCCTGCGTCCGAAGTGGTGCCCGCGGCCGTGGCCTGGTGGAACGAGAAGCGTTCCGGCCCCCGATTCCTCTGGGTTCACCTCTACGATCCGCACGCTCCCTACCGCCCGCCTCCTCCCTTCGCCGAGAAGTACCGCTCGAACGAGTACTTGGGAGAAATCGCCGCGACCGACGCGGCGCTGGCGCCGCTCCTCGATCCGTTGACCTCCGGGACGGCTCAGCCGGCGCTCGTCATCCTGACCTCCGACCACGGCGAAGCGCTGGGCGACCATGGTGAGGAGACCCACGGCCTCTTCGCTTACGAGGCCACGCTCCACATCCCGCTCGTGGTCTGGTTTCGCGGGAAAGTTGCCCCGGGATCGAGCGACGAGTTCGTTCGGCACATCGACATCGCGCCCACGGTGCTCGCCGCGGCCGGCGTGAAGAAGCCGGCGGAGCTCCACGGATCCTCGCTCCTCGAGAAGCCGGCCGCGCCGCGGGAAACGTACTTCGAGGCATTCTCGACCGCCCTGAACCGCGGGTGGGCGCCGTTGCGCGGCGTCATTGCCGAGGGGAAGAAGTTCGTCGACCTGCCGGTGCCCGAGCTCTACGACCTCGCGCCGGATCCGGCGGAAAAGAGCAACCTGGCGGTTGCGCAATCGGAGCTCGTTCGGCGTTTCGCGCGACTTCTTCCCGCCGAGTCCGCGCTCGGACACGCGAGGCGGCCCGACGCCACCCCCGAGGAGGTGGCGCGGTTGAGAAGTCTCGGGTATCTCTCGGGCTCCGCCGCCGTGAAAGCGAGCTACGGGGTCGAGGACGATCCCAAGAACCTGATCTCGATCGACCGGCAGCTGCACGAGTGCGTGGACCTCTATCAGCGCGGCCAGCTCGATCAGGCGATTGCCCTCGGCCGGACGGTCCTGAAGGAGAGGCCCGGCATGGAGGCCGGCTACGAAAACCTGGGCTTCCTCCTGCGCCGGGCGGGTCGTTCCGAGGAGGCGATCCGGCTCTACCGCGCGGCGCTCGATCGCGGGCTCGGAAGCGAGGAGATCACGACCCACTACGCGCTCGCCCTTTCGGAGAACGGACGCGCGGCCGAGGCCGTCCGCGTGCTCCAGCCTCTCGCGTCGAGCACCGATCCGGAGACGTGGAACGCGCTCGGCATCGCGCTCTCCGACGCCGGGCGGCCGGCTGACGCCACGAAAGCTTTCGAGCGGGCGCTGGCGCAGGATCCCGGTTTCGTCGAAGCCGTCCAGAATCTCGGGATCGTGCGCCTCCGTCAGGACGACCTCGCGGGGGCGCGCGACCTGTTCCGCAAGGCGCTCGCGCGGGACGACAAGCTCCCGCGCGCCTGGAACGGCCTCGGCGTCGCGCTGGCGCGGTTGAACGACGAGCGGGGAGCGATCCAGGCGTGGGAGCGCGCGGTCACGCTCGATCCGGGTCTCTACGACGCGCTCTTCAACCTCGGCCTGACCGCCGGGAAGAACGGGATGCAGCGCGTCGCCCGCGTCGCGCTGGAGCGGTTCGTGGCGACCGCGCCGCCCGCGGCGTACGGTGCGGACATCGCGCGCGCCCGCGGGCTGCTCCAGGCATTGGGGAATCCGCCGTCGTGAGGTCGCATTCGCGTGTCGCGCTGGTCCTCTTCGTCGGGCTCACGTTCGGGTGCTCGCGGCGGTCCAGCCCGCCCGCGCCGGAGCGGGGGCAGCCGCCCGTCGTTCTCATCTCGGTCGACACGCTCCGGGCCGATCATCTTCCGGCATACGGATACGGCAACGTCCGCACGCCGGCCCTGGACGCGCTCGCGCGC
Source organism: Acidobacteriota bacterium (assembly GCA_046732075.1). Classification (GTDB taxonomy): domain Bacteria; phylum Acidobacteriota; class Thermoanaerobaculia; order UBA5066; family Gp7-AA6; genus Gp7-AA6. The sequence goes on from JBKPMI010000437.1 coordinate 3,962, forward strand.
GACTCGGTCGTCTTCGAGAACGCCTACTGCCAGGCGCCCCTGACACTTCCCTCGCACGCCACGATGCTGACCGGACTCCTTCCGTCGCAGCACGGGATCCGCGACAACGTGGGCTACCGCCTGGCGGCCGGCCATCCCACGATCGCCGCAGCGCTCAAGGAGCGTGGATACGCAACCGGCGGCGCGGTTTCGTCCTACGCGCTCCACCACGATCGCGGTCTCGCCGCCGGCTTCGACCTGTACGACGATACGTTCGAGACCGGCTCCCCCGACGAGAGGCCGGCGACGGAAACGGTGAAGCGGCTCGTGGCGTTCGCCGACGCGAACGGGGGGAAGCCTCTCTTCCTGTTCCTGCATCTCTACGAGCCCCACACACCGTACGCGCCGCCCGAGCCCTACCGGACGGAGTACGCGTCCCGTCCCTACGACGGGGAAATCGCCGCGGCCGACGCGGCGATCGGGGGGTTCCTCGCGCACCTCAAGGAGTCGGGCCTTTACGATCGCGCGATCATTGTCTTCGCTTCGGACCACGGGGAGGGGCTGGGCGACCACGGCGAGGACGAGCACGGAGTGTTCCTCTATCGCGAGACGATCCGCGTGCCGCTCTTCGTCAAGCTCCCCGGTTCCCGCGCCGCGGCGCAGCGCGTGCGCGCTCCGGTCGGCTTGATCGACGTCTTTCCGACGATCGCGGAGGCGGCCGGCATCCCCGCGGATGCGTCCGCCCGCCGCTCGGGCCTCTCGCTCGCGGGGCTTGCGGGGCGGTCCGCTCCCGCTCCCCGCCGGATCTACTCCGAGACGCTCTATCCGCGTCTCCAGCTGGGATGGAGCGATCTCGCCGCGCTCACGGACGACCGCTTCTCCTACATCGAGGCGCCGCGCCCCGAGCTCTACGACGTCGTGGCCGATCCGGCCGAGAAACAAAACCTCGTGGAGAGCCGTCCTCCCGCGCTCCGCACGCTGCGGGCGGAGCTCCTCGCGCTTCGCAACACCGCAACTTCTCCCGAGAAGTCTTCCGCGGAGGAGCTCGAGAAGCTGGGCTCCCTCGGATACATCCGCGTCGATCCCGGCGCCGCCGGAAAGGGGGACCTCCCGGATCCCAAGGACCGGATCGTGGAGCTGCGCCAGTACAAGCGGCTGTTCGATCTCTTCTACTCGAAGCGGAACGACGAGTCGATTGCCCTCTCCCGCCAAATGCTCGCGTCGAACCCTCAGATCCTGTCGGTCTCCCGGATCCTGGCCACGTCGCTCGAGAGGAAAGGGCGGCACGCGGAAGCGGCGGCCGTGCTCGAGGCCGCGCTGACGCGCAACGACCGGACCGGCAGCGCGGAAGACGTCGTCGAGACGACCGAGGAGCTCGCGACCCTGCTGTCCCGGGCGCCCGACGCGGCGCGGTCCGAGAGCTCTTTGCGGGAACTGATGCGGCGCGGCGTCGCCGGAGAGCCCGTTCGCCGCGAGCTCGCGCGTCTGCTCCACCGAAGCGGCCGTGCCGCCGAGGCCGTGCAGCTCCTCGCGCCGGCTGCGGCGAGCACGGACCCCGCGACCCTCGACGTCTACGGCGCCGCGCTCGCGGAGTCCGGCCGGCTCGAGGACGCGCGTCGGGTATTCGATCGGGCCCTCCAGCTGGATCCCGCCCGGGCGGACGTGCTCCTGCACCGGGGGATGCTCGCTCTCCGCGAGAAGGATCCCGCGGCCGCACGCGACTGGTTCACGAAGTCGCTCGCCGCCGACCCGAAGGCCGCCGGAACGATGGCGGCCCTGGGGCTCGCCCAGGCGCAGCTGGGCGACAGCCGCGCGGCCCTGGAGTCCTGGGATCGGGCTTTGAGCCTCGAT
>JBKPMI010000438.1:0-2418 GCA_046732075.1 Acidobacteriota bacterium
GTTCTTTCCCTCGACCTCACCGACGACGTTCAAAACCTCGGTCTCGTTCGGGCCGCTGCGGCGCTTGTCGATGATGGCGAGGGAAGCCCCGAGGCGCTTGCCGATCGCGCGCGCGCGGGCCACGCCGCCCACGTCGGGTGAGACGATCACCAGGTCGTCCACCCCCATCTCGCGGATCGCGTCGAGGAGCACCGGCGCCGCGAAGAGGTGGTCGACCGGGATGTTGAAGAAGCCCTGGATCTGGAGCGTGTGGAGGTCCATCGTGAGGATCCGGTCGGCGCCCGACGCGGTCAGGAGATCCGCCATCAGCTTGGCCGCGATCGGGACCCGCGGCTTGTCCTTCTTGTCCTGCCGGGCGTAGCCGAAGTACGGCATCACGGCCGTGATCCGCGACGCGGAGGATCGGCGGAAGGCGTCCAGCAGGATGAGGAGCTCCATCATGTGGTCGTTCACCGGGGAGCAGGTCGGCTGGACCACGAAGACGTCGGCGCCGCGGACGTTCTCGTCGATCTGGCAGTAGTTCTCGCCGTCGGAGAAGTTGAAGAGCGTGATTTCCCCGAGGCCGATGCCGAGGTACTCGCAGATCTCGCGCGCGAGCGCGGGGTGCGCGCGGCCCGAGAAGATCTTGAGTTCGCCGTAGGAGAAGTTCGGAGTCAAGCGCGGCCGATTCTAGCCGGGACGGTGGATACGCGGAAGCCGGTAGCCGGTAGCCGGCAGCCGAAGAGAGGAGACGTTGCGGGAGACGGACCGAAGCGGCGGATCAGGCGCTCGGTCGAGGCTGGCTTGCCGAGCCGAGCGCCGTCCGCGAAGCAGGGTCCGACGCGAGGGACGGCGACGTGGCTGGGGCGGGAGGACTCGAACCTCCAGATGCCGGCTCCAAAGGCCGGTGCCTTACCAGTTTGGCGACGCCCCAATCGTTCGAGCGTCGAACAGGATAGCGCGTTTTCCGTCGCTCGCTCGATGCGCTTGCGACGGACGCTGTGCTCAGGTCTCGCCCGGTTTGGTGCCGATCGAAGAGTGCGGAACGCGCCGCGCAGGCTGCCACACTCCCGCGCCCAAAGCTCCCGGTCTCGTGACCGGATAAGGGTTCCGGCCACGCGAGAACCGATGACGAATCGCGACATTCACCCGTAGTAATTCCGGGGAAGCCATGAGCGGCACGCCATGGGAAGGGATCAAGAACATGAGATTCTGGTCGGGGCTGTGCCTGCTCCTCGTTGCGGGTCAAACATCAGGACAGACCGTCGGGGGACGCCTGGATACCTCATCTCCCGCCGCCTCTCTGCAGTCCGATCAGACGGCCGGATCGTGCCTGCCTGTGGCGACGATCTTTTGTGCCCACGACTCGCGTTTTCTTGCGCAGGCGACTTTCAGTGCGCCAACGCTGGGAATCTCGAACGCGAGCGCGACAGCGGTCTCTTTGACAAACGATTCGGGATACTTCTGGTTCTTCTCCCCGAACAACGTCGAGCTCGTGGTGAAGGTCGTCGACGGTCGAGCGTTCAACGGGTTTTTCTGGGTGTTCGTCGGCGCGCTTTCCGACGTGGCGTACGAGATCACCGTAACGGACACCCAAACGGGCGCCGTCAAGACCTACGCGAATACGGCTGGGAACCTGCGGAGTTTCGCAGATACCGCAGCCTTTTCCGGGACACATACCTGCACGTACCTCGTGAGCGCGCCTGTTCCACAGCATTTCTCTCAGGTTGGGGGCGGCGGATCGGTGACTGTGACGACACAACCCGAATGTCCTTGGACTGCCGTCAGCAACTCGCTGTTCATCTACAACGTCACCCCCGCGGCAAGCGCTGGAAGCGGAGTCGTCAATTTCGGAGTAGCGGCACAGCTGAGTCCGCTCGACCGAACGGGGAGGATGACGATCGCCGGCGCGATTCTGGAGATCTCACAGGACTAGCCCGATCCGCTTTCCCAAAAAAAGACCCCCGGTTTTCCGGGGGTCTTTCCAGGATCTGGTCGACGCGGCCAAAAGCGAGCTACGGCCGGTGCCTTACCAGCTTGGCGACGCCCGAACTGGGGCTACTGCGCGGCCTCCTGCGGCATCGCTTCCTCCTCGACGGCCTCCTCGACGGGAGTCGCGGCCGGCTCGGTCCGGATGCGCTCGTACTCCGACAGGATCCTCTTCTCCATCCGCTCGCGGGTTTCGCGGTTCAACGGATGCGCGATGTCCTTGAACTCCCCGTTCTTCTTGCGCTTCGAGGGCATGGAAACGAAGACCCCGTTGGGGCCCTGAATCACCTTCAAATCGGAAACGAGGAAACAGTCGTCGAGAACGATCGAAACGTAAGCTTTGAGCCGCTCTTCCTCTACGGGAAAGACCTTTACCTGTGTGATGTCCATTGAGAACCTCCCGAAGATTCGGTACGGAGTCGGTATTCCTGGCGCGCCAGCGTCCGACAG
>JBKPMI010000439.1:0-7795 GCA_046732075.1 Acidobacteriota bacterium
CTCCTCCCCCGGCAATCCCGTCTCCCGCGCCCTCCGCGCGACCGGCTCCGGCCGTCGCGGCCGAGTCGGCGGGAGCTCGCGTCGAGTCGATCGAGGAGCGGATCCGCCAGAGATCCTCGCCCCTGGTGCGCAAGATCGCGCAGGAGAACGGGCTCGACATCCGGGAGATCGAGGGGACCGGGATCTACAACCGCGTCACCAAGAACGACGTGCTCTCGTTCCTCGAGAACCGGAAGGTCGCGGGCGCCGCTTCCACGGCGGTTGCCGCACCCTCCGCAACTGTGGCGCCGCGGCCCGCCGAAGCTCCGCCAGCGCGCCCGGCTCCGACCGACGCCGCCCCGACGCCGCGTCCCGCCGTGCCGGTGACGGACCGCGACGAGGTCGTCGCGATGACGAAGATCCGGAAGATCACGGCCGAGAACATGACGCTCTCGAAGAGAACGTCCGCGCACGTGACGACGGTCTTCCAGGTGGACTACACGAACATCGCGCGGCTGCGGGACCGCCACAAGGAGGCCTTCCTGCAGAAGAACGGCGTGAAGCTCACGTACCTGCCGTTCATCTTCCGCGCCGCAATCCAGGGGCTGAAGGATTTCCCCCAGGTCAACGCGTCGATCGACGGCGACAACATCGTCTACCACAAGGACGTGCACCTCGGAATGGCGGTCGCCCTCGACTGGGGCCTGATCGTCCCGGTCATCCGGAACGCCGACGAGAAGTCGATCCTGGGGCTCGCCCGGGCCTCGCAGGACCTCGCGGAGCGAGCGCGGTCGAAGCGCCTGAAACCCGAGGAGATCCAGGGCGGCACGTTCAGCGTGACGAACCCGGGAGTCTACGGAGGGCTCTTCGGAACGCCGATCATCCCGCAGCCGCAGGTCGCGATCCTGGGGGTCGGCACGATCGAGAAGAGGCCGGTGGTCGTCGCGGACGAGAACGGCAACGACGCCCTCGGGATCCGGACGGTCGGATACCTCGCGCTCTCCTTCGACCACCGCCTGATCGACGGAGCGGACGCCGACCGATTCCTGGCCTCGGTGAAGAAGACGCTCGAAAAGGGCGAGTTCGATCTGGGATAGGAAAAGCTCCCAGCCCCCGGACCCCGGCGCCCGCACTCTCGGACTCCTCTTCGCCCTCGCGCTCGCCGCGCGGATCGTGGCCGTCGCGGTCGCCGGGTTTTCGACCGCGCGTTTCGGCGACGCCCGAGGCTACCTCTTCGCCGCGGGCGAAATCGTTCACACCGGGAGGTACCCGCTCTCGACCGAGCCCTTCTACTTCCGCGCTCCGGGATATCCGTTCTTCCTCGCGGTGGCGACCCTGGGGCATCCCGAGTCGGTCGTCCGCGCCAAGCTCGCCACCGCGGCGGTGGGAGCGATCACGGCTCCCCTGCTCGCGCTCCTTTCCGCGCAGATGTTCGGTCGGCGGAGGATCGCCTTCTGGACCGGCGTCGCGGCCGCGCTTCATCCCGCGTTTCTCTGGAATTCGGCCGACGTGCAGAGCGAGCCGCTCTTCACGACTCTCCTGCTCGCCGCCGGATTTCTTCTGCTCGTCGCGGCGGACCGTCCCTCTTCGACGCTCGCCCTGGCGGCGGGGGGAACGCTCGCCCTCGCCGCCCTGACCCGGGCCTCGGCTCTCGCTCTCGTACCCCTCCTCCTCGCTCCGCTTCTCGACCGCCGATACCCGATCCGAGCGCGTGCCCACATCGCGGGGGCCGCGCTCCTCGGCTTCGTCCTCGCGCTCGCTCCGTGGGTCGCCCGGAACTTCGTCGTCTTCCGCGAGCCGCTCCTCGTGAACGACGCCTCGGGGAGCGTCTTCTACCAGGGGAATTCCAACTGGGAAGTCCGCTTCTTCCGGATCCGCACACGGGACGAGTACCTCCGCTGGGTCGAGGCGATGCACCGGGACCTGGCGCGGCAGACGGAGGAGCTGCGGCGGCGGGGGAAGACTTCACCCGCGGAGCGATCGCGTTATTTCGTTTCCCGCGCGGTCGCCGAACGGAAGGCGGACGCCGGGAGCTGGCCCCCACTCCTCCTGCGGAAGTCGTGGGAGTGGCTCCGGCCGTACCCGACGCCCTGGTTCTGGCCCCGCAGCGTCGTGATCGGGGTCGGAGCGTTCTACACGCTCCTCTTCGCCGCCGCGGCTGCCGGATTCATCTCGGCCCCGCGGCCCGGGGTCCGCGCGTTCACGCTCTCGGTCCTCGCGATCTCGATGGCGGCGCACGTCGTCCTCCTCGTCGTCTGGCGCTTCCGCGTTCCCTACTGGGATCCGCCGCTCCTTCTCTACGGAGCCTTTGGCGCGGGCGTTACACTTCTCGAGCGATGGAAGCGATGAATGCTCCGGCTCCCCGGGACGAGGTGAAAGCCCCGCCGTCGCGGCGCGCGGAAGCCCTCTGGCTCGGCCGCATCGGGTACGGCCGGGCGACCGCGCTCCAGCGGGAGGCGGTGAACCGGATCGCCCGCGGCGGGCCGGAGACGCTCTTCCTGCTCGAGCACGAACCGGTGTTCACGCTGGGCCGCAACGCGTCGGCCGCCGACGTCCTGTTCACGCCGGATCGCCGGCGGGAGCTCGGGATCGGCCTGGTCGAAACGGACCGCGGCGGGAAGGTCACGTACCACGGCCCGGGCCAGCTCGTCGGCTATCCCGTGATCAATCTGGACCCGGATCGCCGGGACGTCCGGCGCTACGTGCGCGACCTCGAACGGGTGCTGGTCGAAACGCTCGCGGACTTCGGGGTCGCCGCCTCGCGATCGACCGTCCCGGAGCGCCTGTCGTCGGTGTGGGTCGGCAACGACAAGATCGCGGCCATCGGCGTCCACATCTCCCGGTGGATCACGACCCACGGCTTCGCGTTGAACGTCACGGACGAGCCGCTCCTCTACTTCCGCGGCATCGTGCCGTGCGGGATCACGGACGGGGGCGTCACCTCGATCGAACGGATCACCGGGCGGCGCGTGGACGTGCGCGAGGTGGCGCGGCGCCTTCTCGCCCATTTCGCCGATGTCTTTTCGCGAAAGGTGGACGAGGTGGACTGGTGAGCGGCCTGCCGGTCCTCCCGCGCGCCTCCCGGCTGGAACGTCCCGCGTGGCTGAGGGTCCGCCTCTCGACCACCGGCGAGTACGAGGAGGTGCGGGAGATGATGCGCCGCCTCTCCCTCGTGACGGTGTGCGAGGAGGCGCGGTGCCCCAACATCCACGAGTGCTGGGCGCGCGAACGCACCGCGACGTTCATGCTCATGGGGGACGTCTGCACGCGGACGTGCGGATTCTGCGCCGTGGGACAGGGCGCCGCCGGCCCGCTCGATCCGGAAGAGCCCGAGCACGTCGCGGAGGCCGTCCGCGAGCTCGGCCTCTCGCACGCGGTCGTGACGTCCGTCAATCGCGACGACCTCCCCGACGGCGGCGCGGAGCACTTCGCCGCGACGATCCGCGCGATCCGCCGCGCCGTCCCGGGCTGCACGGTCGAGGTGCTGATTCCCGACTTCTGCGGGAATTGGAGCGCGCTCGACACGGTTTTGCGCGAGGTGCCGGAAATCCTGAACCACAACCTCGAATCGGTCGAGCGCCTCTACCGCCGCGTGCGACCGCAGGCGGTCTACGAAAGATCGCTCGAGCTCCTCGCGCGCGCCGACGCGCGGAGGCGCGCCGACCGGACCGGAATGCGAACCAAGTCGGGGATCATGGTGGGCCTGGGCGAGACCATGGACGAGCTCGTCCGCGCCCTGGAAGACCTGCGCCGCGCAGGCTGCGACATCGCGACGATCGGCCAGTACCTCCAGCCGCACGAGCGGCGGCTTCCGGTCGAGCGCTACTACACTCCCGACGAATTCGACGCCCTTCGCCGCGAGGGCGAACGGCTCGGTTTCCAGCGGGTCGAGGCGGGACCGCTCGTGCGTTCTTCGTACCACGCGCGCCGCGCTCTCGAGGCGACTCCGGCGTGAGGCGGCTCCGCGCGATCCTTCCGCTGCTGCTGCTCGGAGCCGCGCCGCCGGCGCCGCCGGCGACGACCGGTGCGGAGGTGCAGAAGTACCAGGAGGCCGTCTACCCCGACGCTCTGTTGAAGGCGGAGCAGCAGGGCAACGTGCTTCTCTCCGGCCGCATCGACCGGACCGGTAACGTGACGGACCTGCGACCGATCGCGGCGAGCTATCCGGGGCTGGTCGGTCCCGCCGTGACCGCGGTGAAGGCTTGGAAGTTCAAGCCCGCCATGCTCAACGGCAAGCCGGTCGACATCGCGGCCAACGTGGGTGTGCGCTTCCGCGTGAAGTCGAACAAGCGCGGCATCATCCCGCAGCCGATCCTGGGGGATCTGCCGGTGTTCCCGGCGGACGCCTCCGGGAAGCGGGCGTTGCCGGAGGGGTTCCCGATCCGCCTCGGAACCGACCCGAAGATCCTGGCGGACGCGGTGCTGGACGTCGAGCCGAACCCGAAGCCCCGGAAGATCACGGTCCGCGTGGAGGCGACGTCGCCGTCCGGCCGTCCCTATATCCTCCTCGAGACTCCGGCGTCCGTGGCCGGCGGCGCCGTCGACGTCCGAGTCCCGGTCGTGGCGGCGGTGGGCTCGGACTGGGAGGAGGGCGTTTGGACCCTGCGTTTCCTGGCGGACGGCCGCGAAGCCGGCGGCGGACAGTTCTGGGTGGCGCGCGATCCCTCGCGCTTCGACTTCGCCGCCGCTCTCCGCAAGCCGTAGCGGCGCTTCTCCTTCTCCCTCTTCTGGCCGCCGCCGGTTGCTCGACGGCCGGGACGAGCCGCCCCGCGGCCGCCGCGGCCGCGGAGACCTGTCCGGGTTTCGTTCCGGCCCGGCCGCAGATGTTCCGCGCGCCGGAGTATCCGCCGACCGCGAGGAAGGCGAAGATGGCGGGAGAGTCGACCCACGAGGTCTTCGTTGACCGCGCCGGTAAGGTGCGCGACGTGCAGATCGTCGGCACGACGTTCATGGTGTTCGCGCTGGCGACCGACGGAGCGATCCGCGCCGCCCGCTACTTTCCGGCGACGCTCGAGGGACGCCCCGTGGGGACCCGCTTCTGGGTGCGGGTGCCGTTCGGCGTTTTCCGAGACGTCGAGGCCAACCCCGCGCGCAACCGGGTCACGGCGTTCGTCCCGGGGGGCGAACCGTCCCGCGCCCGCTGGCAGCTCGCGAACGCGCTCCGACGCGTGACGGTCGTGGCCGACGTCGCGTCCGTGCCGCCGGGCGAGGTCTCCGTGGTCGCCGTCGCGCCGGGCGGCGCCGGGCACGTTCTCGTGCCGCGCGGACGGATCTCCGCGGCGCACTTTCGGGAGACCGTGCCGACCGGCAACGTCTTCCAGAAGACGGGCGACTATCAGATCCGCCTCCAGCAGGGGGACCGCATCATCGGAGAGGGACTGTTCACCGTGGCCGACGACGAGCACTCCGCGGTCGTGAACGCCTGCATCGCCGAGTGAGCGAGATCCGTGTCGGCACCGCCGGCTGGATGTACAAGGACTGGGAGGGCATCGTCTATCCGCCGCCGCGCCGCGACTTCGATCGCCTCGCGTTCATGGCGTCGCTCTTCGACACCAACGAGATCAACTCCACCTTCTACCGGATCCCGCCGGTCTCGATGGCGCGCGACTGGGCGAGGCGGGTCGCCCACAACGATCGATTCCGATTCACGGCGAAGCTCTTCCGCGGGTTCACGCACGACCGCAACGCGACCGCCGGGGACGAGAAGGCCTTCCGCGAGGCGATCGGAGCGATCGCGGACGCCGGCCGTCTGGGTTGCGTGCTCGTCCAGGTCCCGATGTCGTTCCGGGCAACGGAGGAGAACCGCGCCGTGCTGGCGGCGATCTTCGATCGCTTCGGGACTTTTCCGATGGCCGCGGAGTTCCGGCACTTCTCGTGGAACGCGCCGGAGACCCTGTCTTTCCTGGAAGAGCGGTCCGTCGGTTTCGTGAATATCGATCAGCCGCGGCTGAAGGGCAACCTCCCCGCGACGGCGTACGTCACGGGTCCCGTGGCGTACTACCGGTTCCATGGCCGGAACGCGGCGAAGTGGTTCGGCCCGGACACGTCGAACGAGGAGCGCTACAACTACTTCTATTCGGAGCGGGAGATGGAGCCCTGGGCCGCGCGGATCCGCGAGGGCCGGGAGCGCCGCGCGGACGCGAACGCCTATGCCGTCATGAACAACCACTTCCGCGGGCAGGCCGTGGCGAATGCGCTCCAGCTGCAGCAGATGCTGATCGGCGAGACCCGCGCGGCGCCGGAGAGCCTGCGGGAGGCGTATCCCGCGATCGCCGGAGCGACGCGTGCGGCCGACACGGGCGGGCAGAAACGCCTGTTCTAGCTACGACCTTCGTCGAGTCGCGCTGCCATCCCGCAGCGCGTCAGAATTCCACCACAGCCCACTCGAGTTTTTTCATAAGGAGGGTGTCATGCCCCTGTGCCGCGCCGCCTTTGCTGCCCTTTTGGCCCTGTATTCGTCGGCCGCCGTCTTCGCGCAGGCGCCGTCCCGGCTTCCCGCTCCGGACCCCGTCTCCAACTGGACCGCCCCACCCTATTGGATGCCGGCGTCGACTCCGGCTCCCGAAAAGGGGGCTATAGCAGTAAATGATATAGCTGATCTGGCTCCCAACGCGAGAGTGTCTCCCGAAGCAATCCTGGCGGTGCCCACTTCTCCCCTGGCGTTCACGGGGATCAATCCGTGCCGCGTCGCGGACACCCGCGGCAACGGATTCACCGGCCAGTACGGTCCGCCCCAGATCACGCCGGCCGGACGCACGATCACGATCGCCAACCAGTGCGGCATCCCGGCCGCGGCGCAGGCGGTCTCGTTCAACTTCAGCGCGGTCAACATCCCGGGCGCCGGATTCCTGGTGGCGTATCCGGCGGGCGGCGCGTTCCCGGCCTCTGCCACGATGACCTACAACGAGAGCACGCCCAATCTCTCCAATGCCGCGGTCGTGCCGCTCGGCACGGCCGGCGCGATTACGGTCGTGGCCGGCGTCGTCTCGATCGACCTCGTCATCGACGTCAACGGGTACTACGCGCCGCAGACGGTCGTGAACACGGTCAACGGGCTCTCCGGCGCGGTGACTCTCGCGGCCGGGTCGAACGTCTCGATCACGCCCGCGGGCAACACGCTCACGATCGCCAGCACCGCTCCCCCGGCATGGCGTCTCGACGGCAACGCCGGCACGAGTGCCGGCACGGACTTCCTCGGCACGACCGACAACCAGGCGCTCGAGCTGCGGGTCAACGACGAGCGGGTCCTGCGTCTGGAGCCGAGCCCGGGAGCCCCGAACCTGATCGGCGGCCTTTCTCTCAACAGCGTCACGGCGGGAGTGGTCGGCGCGACCATTGCCGGTGGGGGCTTGATCGGCGGCAATGCCAACGTGGTGACCGACGACTATGGAGTGATCGGCGGAGGAGCCGCAAACCGGGCGGGAGACGGCGACGGAACGCTCTCCGACAAGGAGTTCGCCACCATCGGCGGTGGAATCTCCAACCTTGCCAGCGGATCGCTCACGTTCATTGGGGGGGGCCAGGGAAACCACGCCACCGAGGTCTACAGCACCATCGCAGGAGGCGCATCCAACACCGCCAGCGGGTACGCCTCGACCGTCCCCGGAGGATTCTCGAATACGGCTCTCCTGGACTTCAGCCTCGCTGCCGGGAAGCGCGCAAAGGCGAACCATGCAGGCGCATTCGTCTGGGGCGACAACACGAATGCCGACGTGGCGTCTACCGGGGCGAACCAGTTCATCGTCCGGGCGTCCGGCGGCATCTGGCTGGGAACGACCAGCACGCCGTCCATCACGATCGCGTCGGACTTCCTGAA
>JBKPMI010000440.1:0-3513 GCA_046732075.1 Acidobacteriota bacterium
GGGCGGCTCCGTGGCCGTAGGCGTCGGCCTTCAGGACCGGGATCAGTCGGCGGCCGCTGCCGATGCGGCCCTCGAGGAGAAGGTAGTTCCGCACGATCGCTCCGAGGTCGATCGACGCGAACGTCGGCCTCACGAGCGCACCGGGGCAGGTTCTCTCGTCACGGGCGAAGGATGTCAGAGGCGGAACCGCGCGAGAAGCTTCGTCTTCCGTCTCCCGCCTGCCGCCTCCGGTCTCAGAACGGTTCGAGCGCCGGCCCCGCGTAGTCCGCGAAAGTCATGTGGTCCGGCAGGAACACCAGCGGGAAGTCGCCCGTGGGCCCGTTGCGCTGCTTCGCCACGATGACGTCGGCGATGCCCTTGCGCTCGGTGTCCTTGTCGTACATCTCCTCCCGGTAGAGGAAGACCACGAGGTCGGCGTCCTGCTCGAGCGATCCGCTCTCGCGGAGGTCCGCGAGCTGCGGGCGGCGCTGCTCGCCGGTCCGCCGCTCCGGCTGCCGGGACAACTGGGAGAGCGCGATGATCGGGACGCGCAGCTCCTTCGCGAGCAGCTTCAGCCCGCGGGAGATCTGCGAGACCTCCTGGGTCCGGTTGTCGAACCGCCCGTGCCCCATCATCAGCTGGAGGTAGTCGACGACGAGAAGGTCGAGGCCGTGCTCGCGCTTCAGGCGCTGGGCCTTCGCCCGCATCTCCGGGACCGAGAGCGCCGAGCCGTCGTCCACGAAGAACCGCGCGCCGGCCACCTTCGACTGCGCGATCACGAGACGCGTGATGGCCTCGCTCGACGCGTAACCGTCGCGGACCTTCTTCGCGTTCACGTCCGCCTCCGAGCAGAGGACGCGGAAGCCGATCTGCTCCTTGGACATCTCGAGCGAAAAGAAGCCGACCGACCGCCCCTCGCGAATGGATACGTGCTGCGCCACGTTCAGTGCGAGCGACGTCTTCCCGACGGCCGGACGCGCCGCCAGGATGATGAGGTCAGTTTCCTGGAGGCCGGAGGTCATGCGGTCGAGCTCGCGGAATCCGGTCGCGAGCCCCGAGACCGCCCCGCTCCTCTCCTTGGCCTCGTCGATGACGTCCAGGGTGTGGCGGGTGATCTCCCCCATCTTCTCGAAGCCGCCCGAAACCGCACCCTCGGCGATCTCGAAGATCTCGCCGGTGACGTCTCCCAGGAGCTTCTGTGCGTCTTTCTCCTGCGCCAGCCCCTCGCGGACCATCTTCTGGCCCGCGCGGATGAGACGCCGCATCGTCGACTTTTCCTTGACGATCCGCGCGTAGTGCTCGACGTTCGCAACGTCGGGCACCCCGTCGAGGAGCGACGACAGATAGGTCGCGCCGCCCGCCTTGTCGACGGCTCCCGCGCGGGACAGCTCCTCGCGCAGCGTCAGCACGTCGATCTCCGCGGAGCGCTGCGCGAGCTCCGTCATCGCCCGGTAGATCCGGCGGTGCGTGTCGGGGAAGAAGTCGTCTTCCTTGAGGATCGGGAAGACGAAGGCGAGCGAGTTCGGATCGAGGAGGATCGCTCCGAGAACGGACCTCTCCGCTTCGAGGTTCTGCGGAAGCCCCTTTTCCGTCGTGGTCTCTTCGAGCATCGGGGAAGTGGAGCGCATTCTTCTCGCGCTCTCGAGAGCTGTCAACGCTCGGAAAATTTCCGCATCCATCCGGCGGGGACCTCCCGGCGGCGGGCGCTGCGAAAAAAAATTCTTTTCCGCAGAGCCGCTCTTTTCCGCAACGAGGGTCCCTCGCGGGAGGGACAGATGATGTCCGAGAGGTCGGAGAACCGGTTCTCAGCTCTCCGTTCTCCGCCGACAGCGGCGCCTCCTCACCAGACGAACGCCTTGCTCGCCGCGCGGATGAGTCCGACGACCGTCGGCCAGCCCACGATCTCGTCGACTTTCCCGCGAACGGCCTCGACGCCGCCCTCGGAGTCGACCGCCGAGGCGGAGCAGGCGAGGTATCGCACGCGTCCGGTCCCGCGGGCGGACGCGAAGAGCCCCGCGGCGGTCTCCTCCTCTTCGGAATCCCCGATCTCGCCCGAAACGAGAAGATCGAGCGCGGCCGCGAACCAGACGAGCGTCACCGAGACGTCGAGCGATGCCGCAGACGCCGCCATCGCGGCGGCCTCGCGCAGGCTCCGGGCCTCCGCCCGGTGGAGCAGGATCACCCAGCTCTCGCGCGGGACGCCGGTCGTCGCGGTCATCGGAGTCGGATGCGCGCCCGGAGCGCCTCCAGCATCCCGCCGTCCCCGGAGACGCCTCCCGGCGCCTTCTTCCCCTCGAGCGTTCCGTGGAAGTCGCTGCCGGCGGTCACCCCGAGCCCCAACTCCCGCGCCCGGGCGGCGAAACGTTCCTCTTCCGCGGGCCCGTGGTCCGGATGGAAGACCTCGACGGCGTCGAGGCCGTGCGCGGCGAGTCCCGCGATCAGCCCCTCGGCGTCGCGGTACCACACCGAGTGCGCGAGCGAGCAAACGCCGCCCGCCTCGTGGACCGCGGCCAGCACCTCGGGCGCCGCCCACTTCTCGGTCGGCACGTACCAGGGGTGCTCGTCCCCCAGGAAACGGTCGAAGGCCTCGTCGTTCGACGCCGCGTAGCCCGCGCGGATGAGAGCGCGCGCAAGATGCGGCCGCCCCCAGACGCCGTCCCCCACGTCCTGGCGGATGGCGTCGAGGTCGATCGCGAATCCCGCCTCGCGGAGCTTCTGCGCCATCCGCTCTCCGCGGCTCCGCCGGTTTTCCTGGCGCACCGCGAGGTTCTCGTTGAAGGCGAGGTTGTTCTCGTCCACGAAGAGGGCGAGGATGTGGACGTCGTCCTGTCCCGCGAAGCTGGCCGAGATTTCGGCGCCGGGGATGAGCTCGACCCCGACCCGCTTCGCCTCTTCCCGCGCTTCCGGGAGCCCCTGGAGCGTGTCGTGATCGGTCAGCGCGAGCGCGCCGATGCCGGCGGCCGCCATCCGCCGGACGAGCTCCGCCGGGGAATCGAGGCCGTCGGAGACCGTCGAATGGCTGTGGAGGTCGACGCGCAAGCGCTCCGATCTTACGCCGTGTGAAGAGACGGTAGCGCGGTAGCCGGTAGCCGAATCGAGACACTCGTGCTCCCGGCTGCCGGCTTCCGGCTTCCGTTCATAGAATCGCGGCGTGGATCGTAACGAGGTGGCGCGCATTCTCGAGGAGATCGCGGGAATGCTGGAGCTCAAGGGGGAGAACCCGTTCAAAGTCCGCGCGTACGACGCCGGAGCGCGGGCGATCCGCGGCTTCACGGGCAACCTCGGGGAAGCGGTCCGCACGCGGGAGCTCCTCTCGGTGCCGGGGATCGGGGCCGGCCTGTTCGCGAACATCTCCACGCTCGTGTCCGAGGGCTCGCTCCCCTACTACGACGAGCTTCGGGCCTCGTTCCCGCCGGGCCTTCGCGAGTGCCTGCGCGTTCCGGGCTTCGGCGCGCGCAAGGCGAAGGTCCTCCATCGGGAGCTCGGGATCGACTCCCTCGCGGCCCTCGAGGAGGCGTGCCGGGACGGCAGGGT
>JBKPMI010000441.1:0-2043 GCA_046732075.1 Acidobacteriota bacterium
GTGACGCGCGGCACGGAGCCGGGCACCGTTCTGGGGACGGTCGGCTACATGTCCCCGGAGCAGGCGAGCGGTCATCCGGTGGACTTCCGCTCCGACCAGTTCGCTCTCGGGGCGATCCTGTACGAGATGGCCGCCGGCAAACGGGCTTTCGACCGGCCGACGGCGGTCCAGACTCTCTCCGCGGTCATCCAGGACGAGCCCGAACCGGTCTCCGCCGCCGCGCCGAAGACCCCGGCCAACCTCGTCTGGATCATCGAGCGGTGCCTGGCCAAGGACCCGGAAGAGCGGTACGCCTCGACCCGCGACCTCGCGCGCGACCTCGCAGCCCTGCGCGACCACGCTTCCGGGATCTCGGTGACCGGCGTCGCTCAGGCGCCGGCGCGGCGGTTCCGGCCTTCCCGGGCCCTTCTCGGTGCCGCCGGACTGGCCGCCATCGCGCTCTCGGTGCTCGCGTTCTTCGCCGGAGCGAGGCTCCAGGCGCGGCACGACCGCGAAGCACCGAAACCGCCGACGCGGCCTCTTACGTTTCGCCGTGGATTCCTGACCGGCGCCCGTTTCGCTCCGGACGGCCAGACGATCGTCTACTCCGCCGCCTGGGACGGCAAGCCGAGCGAGATCTTCACGAGCCGCGTCGGCAGCGCCGAGTCGCGGCCCCTCGGGATCTTTCCGGCGGGCATACTCTCGATCTCTTCGGCCGGCGAGATGGCGATCTCGCTCGGCTGCGAGAACCGGTGGGAGAAGTGCTTCGGCACGCTCGCGCGCGTGCCGCTGGCGGGCGGCACTCCCCGGGAGGTCCTGGAGGAAGTGGGGTCGGCGGACTTTTCGCCGGACGGCAAGGACCTCGCGGCGATCCATGCCGTCGAGGGTGGAGACCGCATCGAGTATCCGATCGGGAAAGTTCTCTACAAGACCGCCGGCTATCTCACGAGCCTGCGGGTCTCCCCGGATGGGAACCGGATCTCGTTCCTCGAGCACCCGCGGGGGGACGACCAGCGCGGCCTCGTCTGCGTCGTCGACCGTTCCGGCCGCAAGACGGACCTGACGGACGAGTGGCGGCAGTTGTATTCGACGCTCTGGAGTCCGACGGGCAAGGAGGTCTTCTTCGTCGGCAACCGCAGCGGGGAGGGCTGGGGCACGTGGGGGATCACGCTAGACCGCCGGCTGCGCGCCGCCACTTGGCTGCCGGGTCTGCAGGACATCTCGCAGGACGGGGTGGCTCTCGACATCGGCGGATATCGAAACGTCCGCCGCGACATCCTCGCTCTCGTTCCCGGCGCGGCGAAGGAGACCAACGTCTCCTGGCTCGGAGAGTCCAACGGCGTGGACCTCTCGCCCGACGGCCGCGTGCTTCTCTTCTACGACTACAACCAGACCTCTCCCGAGAGCTTCCAGACCTTCCTGCGAAAGACGGACGGCTCGGACGCGACGCTGCTCGGCGAGGGCAAAGCTCTCGCGCTCTCTCCCGACCAGAAGTGGGCTCTCGTGGTGAGGCCACATCCCGCGCCTCACCTCGCGCTGCTGCCCACGGGGGCGGGCGAGGTGCGGGACCTTCCGAGTGGCGGCTCGACGTTCGAATACCACTGGGCGACATTCTTCCCGGATGGCCGGCGGATCCTGATCGCCGCGCAGGAAAGGGGGAAGTCGCCCCGGTCGTACGTCCAGGACCTGTCGGGAGGCCCACCCCGGCGCTTCGCCGAGGAGGGGATGCGGGCGGCGCTCGTCTCGCCCGACGGCAGCGAGATCGCCGGCTCGACACTCGAAGGTCTGCACCTGATCTATCGCGCGAACGGCGACGGACGGGCGCGCGCGATCGTCGGCGCGGAGCCCGGGGACTTCCTCATCACGTGGAGCGCGGACGGAAAGTCGATCCTCGTCCGGGGGGCGGAGGAACGGCCTCTGACGCTGTACCGGATCGACCTCGAGAGCGGACGGCGGGAACGCTGGAAGGAGCTCGCCCCGCCGGAAATGGCGGGCTTCCTGGAGTACGGGGCGGGGCCGTTCGGCGTTCGCGTCACCCCCGACTTCCGGTACTACGCCTACTCC
>JBKPMI010000442.1:0-5487 GCA_046732075.1 Acidobacteriota bacterium
GTTGAGCGACGGGTCGCCCGCGGCAGCCGAAGTTCCGGCGGGGTGGTAGACCAGTTTCCCGGTCATCCGCACGGTCGCCGGGTTGAACATCTGGACGGAGGTCCGGAAGAACGCCTGCCCGAGCGCCCCGGGCGTCGAGCCGACGACCGGGATGACCGCGGTTGGATCCGCCGACGGCGGCGGCTGGGTCACGGTGCCGGTCGCCTGGACGGACAGCGTCGCGTTGGGAAAAGAGGATCCCTGCGCTGCCGACACCGTCGACGTCACGTCCGCGGCGAAGCCGAGCAGTCCCTGGGCCGCGCCGGGCGTTTGCCCGACGGGGCTGCCGCAGTTCGTCAGCCGCGTGATGCCGATCAGGTCTCCGGCCTGGACGGCGACGGGAGGGGACAGGAAGACGAAGCTCGTCAGGGCGGTGATGTCGTAAGGCCCCCGCTCCGCCAGGAACGCGAACGAACCGTTGGGCGTCGGCCGGAAGAACTTGATCTTGGCGGCCGCCGGGCAGGGCGTCACCGACCACGTGAACGACGCGTTCGTCAGGTTGCCCGAGGCGTTGGCCGGATTCGAGAGGTCGATGAGCGTCACCGGCGTCTGGTTGAAGCCGAAGTTGGGATTCGCCGGGAGGTTGCCGACCGTCACCGTCTGCGCGGCGACCACCGACGCCGCGAGGATTCCGAGAACGAAGACCGCAGTGCGGTGGATGGGGTGCATGGGAACTCTCCAGGTCCGCTGGCCCGGACCGTCCGGGCGAACCCCGGATGCCAGAGCAATTTCGATGCACAGATCCGGAGGAGCCGGGCGGGTTCAGCCGCGGGGGCGGTCGATCGGCCCCGTGATGAGACGCGCGCCGCGCTGGTCGGTCAGGAAGGCCCACGCCCACTCGAAGAGGACGAGGAGGCGGTTGCGGAAACCGATCAGAAACAGGATGTGCACGAAGCACCAGACGAGCCAGGCCGGAAACCCGGCGAGGCGCAGTCGCCCGATCCGGGCGACCGCCTGCGCCCGGCCGATGACCGCGAGATCCCCCTTGTCGCGGTAGTGGAACGGGCGTCTCTCCCGGCCGGTCAGGTCCGCCTTCACGTTCCGGGCGACGTGGCGCCCCTGCTGGATCGCGACCTGGGCGACGCCGGGAAGCGGTTTGCCGGTCTGGTGGAGAAAGACCGCCCCGTCGCCGATCACGAGAATCCGGGGATCTCCCGGAATCGAGAGATCCGGCTCCACCAGCACGCGGCCCGCCGGGTCCACGGGCACTCCGAACGAAGCGCCGAGGGGAGAGGCGCGGACACCGGCGGCCCAGAGGATCGTGGCCGCGTCGACGCGATCGTCGCCGGACTCGAGGTACCCCGACTTGACCGCGGTGACCGGAAAGCCGGTCCGGACCCGGACGCCCAGCTTCTGCAGCGTTCGCGAGGCCTTCTCAGCGAGCGATGGCGGAAACGCGGGCAGGATCCGCGGACCCGCCTCCAGCACCTGGACCTCGGCCTCGCGTGGGTCGATCGAGCGGAAGTCCTTGTCGAGCACGTGGCGCGAAATCTCCGCGATCGCGCCGGCGAGCTCGACCCCGGTGGGTCCGCCGCCCACGACCAGGAACCGCAGGAGCCCCCGGCGCCGTTCCGCGTTCGTCTCCCGCTCCGCCCGCTCGAACGCGAGCAGGATCCGCCGCCGGATTTCGAGCGCGTCCTCCAGCGTCTTCAGCCCCGGAGCGTTCGCCTCCCAGTCGTCGTGGCCGAAGTACGCGTGTCGCGCGCCGATCGCGAGCACCAGGTAGTCGAAACCGATGCGGCCGTCGGAGAGCACGAGCTCCCGCGCGGTGCGGTCGACCGACTCGGCGCGCCCGAGCAGGACCGTGGCGTTGCGCTGATCGCGCAGGATCGCCCGCACCGGGGTCGCGATGTCGGCCGGGGAGAGCGCCGCGGTCGCGACCTGGTAGAGGAGCGGCTGGAAGAGGTGGTGGTTCCGCTGATCGACGAGGGTCACGCGCACCGGGATGCGGGCGAGCGCCTGGACCGCGTTCAGGCCGCCGAAGCCGGCGCCAACGACGACGACGTGTGGTTCACTCACCGGGCGGAGGAGGCGAACGATGGACGACGAAACCAAACGGCGGGTCCTGCGCCAGATTCCCTACGGGATGTTCGTGATGACCGCCACGCACGCCGGAACGATCGCGGCGTCGACGCTCACGTGGATCTCTCAGTGCTCGTTTCATCCGCCGCTCGTAATGATCGGCGTCCAGAGTAACAGCGCGACGCACGCCGTGATCGAGGCGAGCGGCGCTCTCGCCGTCCACTTCCTCGCGGAGGACCAGCAGGAAATCGCGCAGAAATTCTTCCGCCCGCCGGAGGACGGAGGGGACGGGCGCCTGCACGGACTGCGGTACGAGCCCGGCCCCGGGACCGGGTCCCCGATCCTCGTCGACCTGCCGGCCTGGCTCGAGGCCCGGGTCCTCGACCGCGTCGCGCGCGGAGACCACACGGTCTACGTTTGCGAGGTGGTCGACGCCGGGAGCCGCCGTCCCGACTTCGCGCCGCTCCTCCTCGCGAACACTCCGTGGAGCTACGGGGGCTGATCCGCCGTCCGCGCAAACGGCCGCGAAAATGCGGGATACGGGGCGGGAAACAGTCCCCCGGATGGTTCCCGATTCGGGCTTCCGACGTCGGCGGTGGCTGGGCTCGTCTACGACCGAAACCGTGAACGACGCGAACACCAAAAACCGTCCCCCCCTCCCTCGCGGTCTGTGGTTGAATGCAGAACAGATTCGTTTTCTTTTCCTGCGCGAAAGGAGTTCCGAAATGGCATCGACTCAACCGGTTCGGGTTCCCGAACGCCAGCCGGAAACGACGGAAGTCCCGGCGTCCGCGTCGAGAACGCATCAGGTCCCCGCCCGGCGGAAGCCGTCTTTCACGATCAAAGTGCGGGGGATGATCCCGACCTAAGAGACGGTCTGCGCGCAGTTTCGCGGGAAACTCGCCCGGGACGGCCCGAGATGGGCTAGGCTTAGCCCAACTCTCGAGACAATGAACAGGCGGACCCGAGACGGCGAAGTGGACGACCTCCTGAAGCGGGCAATGCCCGTGATCCACTCGGCGTTTCAGTCGTACTACCGGTTGACCGAAAAGGAAGCGCTGGAGGCGGAGGGGGAGCTTTCCCTCTGGTTCCATCGCTACGCCCGCCGCAGCGGAATCGCTCAAGCGCCGGTGCGCTCCCTCACTCTTTCCCTCTTCCTCGCAGCGTGCCAGTACGGCCGCTCGCTCCAGATCTGGAAGTACGAGGGGAGAGAGGCCGACGAAAATCTGGCGCGCGCTCTCTCGCGCGAGCCCGGAGATCTCGCCTCGGAGCTCGCCGAGAGACTGGAGAGGAGCTCCTAGTGCCCGGGCGCCTTCTCCGGTTCCCGCTCAAGCCGATCTCGTCGGAGGAAGGGGTCGAGGCCGCGCACCAGGCGCTCGCGACTCCGAGAGAAAACCGGCCGGGGCATGCCATCGCGCTGCGTCTCGAAGAGCCCGAGACCCTGCTCGGCATCTGTGGCCTGCTGCGGCAGCAGCTCGAAACGTCGCCCGAGGACGTCTGGCGCGAGGCGGAGTTCTTCTACCGCTTCCTGGAGCAGCCCCGCCGCTCCGTCGGAGTCCTCGACGAGCGGGAGTTCTTCCTGGGTGAGACCGCGCTGATCGCCGGGACCGCCTGCCGGCTGCTCTCCCGGCGGGAGGACGCGCGCCGCTGGTTCGACCGCTCCGAGGCATGGTTCCGCCACACCGTGAATTCCGTCGCGGACTGGTCGCGGCTCTCCTACCAGCGCCTCGCGCTCCGGGTCGAGGCCCGGGAGTTCGACGAAGTCCTGGAGCTCGTGCCGCTCCTGATCGAGAGCTTCGAGAAGCTCGAGATGCGCGAGGAGGCTCTCAAGTGCCGCTTCCTCGAAGGCATCGTGCTCATGGAGGTGGACCAGCCCACGCGCGCGATCGAGCGCTTCCGCCGGATCCGCGCCGGAGCGCGCTCTCTCGGTAACGACCAGCTGCTCGCGACCGCACTCACGAACCTCGTCCAGCTCCACGCGTCGCAGGGGGAAGCGGAGGAGGCGCTCGACGCGTCGCGTCACGCGCTCCTCGTGTGGCGCCGGCTGGACAACCGCGTGGGCGTCGCGAAGATCCACTGGGGAATCGGCGACCTCCTGCGGGTCAAGGGACAGCCGGGCTCCGCGATCGAGGCGTACCGCGCGGCGCAGTCCGAGTTCGCCGCGATCGGAATGCGTGGCGACGTCGCCGCGCTGCAGCTCGTCGTGGCGGACCTCCTCCTCGACCTGGGCGAGAGCGAGGCCGCGCGTCGCGAGGTTCTCGCGGCGCTGCCCGCCATCGAGGAGATCCAGATGGTCCCGGAGGGCGTCGCCGCGCTGACGCTGCTCCGCGAGTCCGTGCGCGGCCGCGGCATCGACCGGCAGGCGCTCCGCGAGCTGCACGGCTTCTTCGACCGCCCGACCCGCTAGACTCCTCGGGATCGGAATATGCAACCGCCCGGTTGCATATCAGGGACGCTCCGATGACTCTTCCGCGCGCGTGAACTCGACGTCGCCGCCTTCGAGCGCGGCCACCTCCGGCAGGAGGGAGGGCTCGATCGCCTCGTGCCGCCCGGCGCACGTCGCCCACGCCGCCCAGGCGCCGGGCTCGCCCAGCCGGACGCGCGCTGCCCCGGTCGCGTCGAGGGGGAATCGGGCGACGTCCGGGAGCGCGGTCTCCCCGCCGAGCGGTCCCGAGAACGCGAGCGAGCCGCCGCCGCAGCCGGACAGCCGGGCGGTGAACTCGATCGGCTGGGCGAGGCGCAGATCGCCAAGGTCGATCGTCTCCGTCGAAAGCGCGGTCCGGCGAGCTGCCGCCCGCGCGACGCCGCCCGAAGCGCCGCGAGCCTCCACCCGGAATTCCCCCGGCTCCGGCGCGGCAATCCGGAACCGGCCGTCTCGCCCCGACGTCGTCTGGAGGGGGAGCTTGCGGGCCCGGTCGGCGGACGACGCCCAGTCCGCGGCGAGCGGAACGATCCGGACGGCGGCTTCGACCTCCGGGACGCCCGCGCTCGACAGCACACGCCCCGTGAAATCGCCTTCTCCTCCTAGAACGATGCGGATCGGCTCGCGCGGATCGATCCGCTCTTCGCGGCATCCCAGCTCGGCATGGCACGCGAGGAGGCGGTAAGCGCGCGGCTCCAGCCCGTGGAGCGCGAAAGCTCCCTCGGCGTCGGCGGTCGCATCGGCGAGGATCGTCGGCTCACGCACCGCGTCTTCCGCGCGCACGAGCACGAGCGCTCCCGCGGCCGGCCGGCCGTCGCGAGCCACGACGAGGCCGCGGGCTTCGACCGCCCGCTCGAGATCCACGCGGAGCGGGCCGGCGCAGACGGAGGGGATCTCCTCGAGCCGCAGGCGCCGGGTGGCGGAGGAGGGCGCGGTCACCTCGATCCAGCGGTCGGCTCCCGCGGCCGGCTCCGCGGCCGCTTCGACCCACGCGATCCCGGGAC
>JBKPMI010000443.1:0-7246 GCA_046732075.1 Acidobacteriota bacterium
GTCGCGGTGTCCTCGACGAAGAGCTCGACCGGGCACCTCCTCGGCGCCGCCGGGGGACTGGAGACCGGGATCGTCGCGCTCGCGCTCCACCACGGCGTGCTGCCTCCCACGATCAACTACCAGACGCCGGATCCCGACTGCGACCTCGACTACGTTCCGAACGTGGCTCGCGAGAAGAAGGTGGAGTACGCCCTCTCGAACTCGTTCGGCTTCGGCGGCACGAATGGCTGCCTCGTTCTGAAGGCCGTCTGAGGACAAGCGACCGTGAACTCCCTCGTCGCCATCGCGTACGTCCCGGACACCGAGAGCCGCATCAAAGTCGCGGCGGACGGCAAGTCGCTCGACGAGACCGACGTCAAGTGGATCGTCTCCCCCTACGACGAGTACGCGCTCGAGGAGGCGATCAAGACGAAGGAGGCGGCGGGGGCCGGCAACGTGACCGTGGTGAACGTCGGACCGGAGCGCGGAAAGACGGGCCTGCGGGAGTGCCTGGCCCGCGGCGCCGACGACGCGGTATGGGTCGACACCGGGGATTCGCGCTACCTGGACGCGCTCGCGACTGCGAAGGCCATCGCCGCGGTGGCGAAGGGCGGCGCGTTCGACTTCGTCTGGTTCGGCCAGAAGGGCGTGGGCTACGACGAGTCGCTCGTGGGCCCGATGGTCGCCGAATTGCTCGACCTGCCGCACGTGGGGAACGTCATCCACCTGGAGGTCGGGAGCGGAAAGGTGAGCGCCCACCGGGAGATCGAGGGTGCGCACGAGGTGGTGGAGTCGCCGCTGCCGGTCGTCCTGACCGCGCAGAAGGGTCTGAACGAGCCGCGCTATGCCTCGCTCAAGGGGATCATGGGCGCGAAGAAGAAGCCGATTGCCGAGAAGAAGCTCGCCGAGCTCGGCATTCCGGAGGCCGACCCGGCGGGGGCGAAGACGCGCTGGCGCAAGCTCGAGCTGCCGCCGGCGCGCGAGAAGTGCCACATGATCCCGGCCGACGATCCCGCCGCCGCGGCGAAGGAGCTGGTGCGACTGCTGCGGGAAGAGGCGAAGGTCCTGTGAGGATGCTTCGCTCATGAAATTCCTCGTCTTCGTCGAGCAGCGCGAGGGCAAGATCCGGAAGGCCTCGCTCGAGGCGCTCGCTCTCGCGCGGAAGCTCGCGGGGGCGCCGGTCGCGGCCGTGCTTCCGGGAAAGGGCGTCACGCCGCTCGCGGCGGCGCTCGGGAAGTCGGGGGCCGGCGTTGTCTACGCGGCGGACCGCGACGACCTCGCGCTCTACAGCAACAAGGGGTACGTCGGCGCTCTCGCCGCCGCCGCCGAGAAGGAGGGCGCGGACGTTGTGTTGATCGCGGCGACCGCGATGGGCAAGGACGTCGCGCCGCGGTTCGCCGCGAGGCGCGACGTTTCGGTGCTCGCCGACGTCATGGACCTGCGGCTGGAGGACGACCGCCTCGTCGGCTCCCGGCCGGTCTACTCCGGCAAGGCGCGCGCGGAGGTGGACTGCGGCACGGCGACGCTGCAGATCGCCACCACGCGCCCGAACGTATTTCCGGCGGAGCGGGACGAGTCGGCGGCGGACGCCCGGGTCGAGCCCCTCGACATCGGCGACGTCGCCCCCCGCGCCCGCGTTCTGCGCGTCGAGGCCTCCGAGTCGAAGGAGCTCGACGTCGCAGAGGCCGACGTCATCGTGTCGGGGGGGCGTGGCATCAAGGGACCCGAGAACTGGCCGGTGATCCGCGACCTCCAGCAGGCGCTCGGCGCCGCGCTCGGCGCGTCCCGCGCGGTCGTGGACGCCGGCTGGATCGACCACCAGCACCAGGTGGGCCAGACCGGAAAGGTCGTGTCGCCCACGCTCTACGTGGCGTGCGGGATCTCCGGAGCGATCCAGCACCTGGCGGGCATGGGGACGTCCAAGGTGATCGTCGCGATCAACAAGGACCCGGAGGCGCCGATCTTCAAAGTCGCGACCTACGGGATCGTGGGCGACATCTTCCAGATCGTGCCGGAGGTGGCGAAGGCGGTTCGCGCGGCCAAGGCTGAGTAAATCGTCGCTCTCGCTCGCTCGGGACCTGCTGACGCACCGGCGAGCGGCTCGCCAGCAAGGCTCGACCGCTCGCCTGTTCCCTCGCTCGCTCCCGCTCCCGCAGCGCGAGCCTCCTCCCTTCGGGAGACTTCTCGCGCTGCGAGCTGGGACAACACCTTACTGAAGGCGGGATAAAGTTCGACTCGTGCCGCCGTTGCCGACCGAGCGAACCCTCTTCGGTCTCCCCGGCGCCTGGTTCTTCGGGCTCCTCGTCCTGTTCGCGACCGGCGCTTTCATCTACTCGATGTCCCGCCGCGTGCGGGTGCTCCTCGCGACGGCGCCCGAGAACCGCTTCGACCGCATCGGCACGCGCCTCCGCAAGACCGTCGAGTACGCCATCTTCCAGAAGAGGATGTTCCGGGACCTCTACGCCGGGACCTTTCACATCCTCCTCTTCGCGGGCTTCGTCGTGCTGCTCGTGCGGACGGTCGCGCTCGTCGTCGAAGGCCTGGTCCCCGGCTTCGTGTTACTGCCCGGACGGGCGGGAGATGCCTACACGCTCGCGAAGGACGTCTTCGAGGTCCTCGTCCTGGTCGGAGTGGTCATGGCCGTCTCACGGCGGGCGTTCGCGCGCCCCGCGCGGCTGGACCTGACGAACGACGCCTGGCTCATCCTCTTTCTGATCTTCCTCCTCATTGCCGCGGACCTCGTGTCGGAGGGCGCGAGGGTCGCGCTCGTGGCAAAGGGCGGGAGCGTCTGGTCCCCGGCGGTCGGCATCCTGGCCTCATGGCTCGCACCCCTATCCCGGCCGACTCTCCTGAAGCTGTACGACGCGGCGTGGTGGACGCACCTGGTCGACATCCTCTTCTTCGGCAACTACCTGCCGTACTCGAAGCACTTTCACATCATCACGTCCGTCCCGAACGTCTTCTTCATGAAGCTCGATCCGATGGGCCGCCTGGGAACTCCGGACCTCGAAACCTCCGAGCATTTCGGCGTGTCGAAGATCGAGGATCTGTCCTGGAAATCGGTCCTCGACGGCTACACCTGCACGGAGTGCGGGCGCTGCCGGGTAGTTTGTCCGACCGCGCTCACCGGGAAGCCGCTCGACCCCAAGGTCTTCATCGGTGATCTTCGCGACGCGGTCCGCAAGGCGACGCCCGAGATCCTCTTGGCGCAGTCGGGCCGAGGCAACGGCGCGCCGCCCGCGCGCAAGGAGCTCATCGGGGGCTGGCTGACGGAGGAGACGATCTGGGCCTGTACGACGTGCGGCTTCTGCACCACGGCGTGTCCCGTCTTCATCATCCCGACGGTCGACAAGATCACGGAGATGCGGCGCCACCTCGTGCTCGAGCGCGCCGACTTCCCGAAGGAGATGCAGACCGCGTTCCGGGGCATGGAGACGAACGGGAACCCGTGGGGGATGTCCGCCTCCGCGCGGGGGGACTGGGCGCGGGACCTCCCGGTCGTCACAATGTCCGAGGCCGCGGGAAGCCCGGTCGAAGTGCTCTTCTGGGTGGGATGCGCGGGCTCCTACGAGGATCGCGCAAAGCGGGTGTCGAAGGCGATCGTCGAGATCCTGAACGAGGCCGGCGTCTCGTTCGCGATCCTGGGCGTCGAGGAAACGTGTACCGGGGACTCCGCCCGGCGGATGGGCAACGAGTATCTCTTCCAGATGCTGGCGATGCAGAACATCGAAACGCTGAATCGCTACGGCGTGAAGAGGATCGTCACGAACTGCCCGCACTGCTTCAACTGCATCAAGAACGAATACCCGGTGCTGGAGGGAAAATACGAGGTGTTACATGCGACGGAGCTCGTCGCGTCTCTCGTCCGCGAGGGCCGCGTCCGGTTGACCGAGCCGGTGCGGGAGACGATCTCGTACCACGACGCCTGCTACCTCGGCCGGTACAACGGGGTCTACGCGCCGCCCCGCGACCTGCTCCGGGCGATCCCGGGACTCCAGGTCCAGGAGCTTCCGCGAACCTGCGAACGGGGGCTCTGTTGCGGAGCCGGCGGCGGGCGGATGTGGATGGAGGAGAAGCTGGGTACCCGGATCAACCAGGCCCGGATGAAGGAAATCGAGGACGCCGGAACGGCCTCGGTGGGCCTCTCCTGCCCGTTCTGCATGATCATGCTCGGCAACGCGCGGGAGGAGATCGGCGCGAAGACGAACCCGTTCGACGTGCTGGAGCTCGCGAGAAAATCCATGGGGGAGGGTTCCCGGGCCGAGCCGCGCGGTTGACCCCGGGGACACGGATTGCAGCCGAAAGATATACGAGGAGAAGACAACGATGAAAAAGGTTCTGCTCGGGATCCCGGGTCTGGCCCTCTGCGTGCTCCTCTCCGGGTGCCTCTTCCAGAAGAAGCCGGCGATGCCGCCGCCGCCCTCGAGCCAGGGCGCCGACAGCAAGAGCCGGGAGGAGACGTACCGCCGTTCCGTGAAGGACCTGGCGAAGAAAATCGGAGCGCCGGAGTCCGACATCGCGGGCGTCAGCCAGGAGGACATGACCTGGCCCGACTCGTGTCTGGGATGCGTCCAGACCGGCGAGAGCTGCGCGCAGGTCTTGACGCCGGGCTACCGGATCACGCTGCGGGTCCGGGACGCGACCTACGAGTACCACACGAACCGCTCGGACCGTGTCCGGCTGTGCGGCCAGAACACGGTCGCTCCGCCTCCGGCGCCCACGCCCGCGATGTAGGCCGCTTCCGCGCCGGACTGCTCGCGGCAGCGCTGATCTCGCTGGCTCCCGCCGCTCCGGCGCCCGGGCAGGCGTCGGCCGCAGCTCCCGGGCCGCTCGTCAGCGCCGTGGCGGCCGGCGCGCCGGCGTCCTACACGCTCGCGCCGGATCGGTACGCGAAGGCGGTCGCCTACTCGCGCGCCCGCTACCGCATTCACTTCCTCGCGGTCGCGTGGGAGATCCTCGTCCTCGTCGTGCTGATCCGCCTCGCGGCGGCCCCGGCGCTGCGCGACTTCGCCGGACGAATCTCCCGGCGCCGGTCCGTCCAGGCGCTCGTTTACTTCCCGGTCCTGCTGGCGCTGCTCGGTATCCTCCTGCTGCCGATCGACGTGATCGGTCACCGGGTCTCCCTCGCGTACGGCCTGTCGGTGCAGGGCTGGGGTTCGTGGCTCTTCGACTGGGTGAAGGGGAGCCTCGTCGACCTCGCGCTCGCAACCCCGCTTCTCTTCCTCCTCTACGCGATCCTTCGGAAGAGCCCCCGGCGCTGGTGGCTCTGGTTCTGGCTGGCGACGCTGCCCGTCATCGTTTTCGTGGTCTTCGTGGCTCCGGTCCTGATCGACCCGCTCTTCTTCCACTTCGAACCTCTCGAGCGGAAGGCCCCGGAGCTCGTCTCCCGCATCGAGCAGGTGACGGAGCGGGGCGGCCTCGCGATCCCGCGCGATCGGATGTACCTCATGGACGCGAGCCGGAAGCTCCGCGCGCTGAACGCCTACGTGACCGGGTTCGGCCCCTCGAAGCGGGTCGTCGTGTGGGACACCACGCTCGCGCGGATGACGACGCCCCAGACCCTGTACGTCTTCGGCCACGAGATGGGTCACTACGTGCTCGCGCACATTCCGAAGACGATCCTCTTCCTCTCCGCGCTCCTCCTCGCCGTGTTGTTTCTCATGCATCTCCTGCTTCGCCGCATTCTGCCGCCGGACGAGGTGCGGCGGGGGATTCACGGAATCGCCGACTGGGCGTCGCTCCCGGTTCTGCTTCTCGTCCTGGCGGTGGCGGCCGAGCTGGCATCACCGGTCGGAAACACGTACTCCCGCGCGCAGGAGCACGCGGCCGACGTCTACGGCCTGGAAGTCATCCACGGCCTGGTGCCGGATTCGGCGCGCGCCGCGGCCGAGTCGTTTCAGATCCTGGGAGAGGTCAACCTGGCGGATCCGAATCCCGGTCCGTTCATCAAGCTCTGGCTCTACGATCACCCGCCGGTCGCGGAGCGCGTCGCCTTCGCTGCCTCCTACGACCCGTGGTCGAAGGGCGAAGCCCCCCGCTACGTGCGGGATCCGAACGCGCCGTGACTCCGCGCTCCGTTCTAGACCGTATCGTGCGCTGGGCATCGGGCCGCGGACCGCGACCCGGGGGACTGCGCGGCACCGGCGACGACTGGGAGAGGCTCGCCGAGAAGCGCCTGATCGCGGCCGGCTACCGCATCCTCGACCGGAACTTCCGCGCGCGTTCGGGCGAGCTCGACTTCGTCGCCGAGGAGAACGGAGTTCTCTGCTTCGTCGAGGTCAAGGGACGCGGGGGGACCGGGTTCGGCGCGCCGGCCGAGGCCGTCACGGCCGAAAAAAGGCGACGTATCTTCCGAACCGCGCAGAGCTGGCTCGCCCGCGAGCGGCGCGGCGACGTCCCGTGCCGCTTCGACGTCGTCGCGATCCTGCGGGAGGAAAGCGGACCGAAGGTCGAGATCTTTCGAGATGCCTTCCGCGGACCCGCGACGCCCCGGCGGCGGCGCTAGGCCCGCGTGTTACCATTTTTCGGACTCCCCGGAGAAGCGGTTTGAGCGACGCGGAGCTGCTCTACAACGCGACGTGCCCGAGCTGCACGGAGAAGTTCTCCCTCTCGGTCGATCGGATCCCTCCCGTGCGGGCGCGGTTCCCGTGCCAGAAGTGCGGCGAGCCGATGGATTTCCCGTCGCGCGACCAGGCCCGCACGCAGGCCCGCCTCCAGGCGGAGGCCGCCCGGAGGGACGCGGAGGCCGAGGCGCTTAAAAAGATGGACCCGAAGGCGATGGAAGGAAAGCCGTTCCGCGTCGACAAGCGCGGCTGGGAAGACGACCACTTCACCCGACGCGACGTGCGGAACCTCATCCGGACGGGCGAGATCCTTGCGACCGATCACATGTTCATGGTCGACGGCTCCTGGATCCTCGCCGCGGAGATCCCGGACTTGAAATCCCTCTTCGACCTGAAGCGTGCATCGAAATACACGCCTCCGCGGTGTTGCCGTACTCATACCGACAAGCTCGCGCACTTCCTCTGTCACGACTCGGGCCGGCCCCTCTGCGAGGAGTGCGCGCCGGAAAAGAAGGTCAGCGAGAACAACGTGGTGCACATCTGTTCCCACTGCGGCGGAGCGACGGACATCACCGCCGGCGCCTTGACCTCGTAAGCCCCGCTTCGCTATCCTTCGCGCCTTCCCCGAGCGGGAATAGCTCAGTGGTAGAGCGCCACCTTGCCAAGGTGGATGTCGCGGGTTCGACCCCCGTTTCCCGCTCCAG
>JBKPMI010000444.1:0-2317 GCA_046732075.1 Acidobacteriota bacterium
GCGTCTGGGGCAGCGGCCCCTCGGAGGCGTCCACGAGCAGCAACACTCCCTCGACCATCGTCAGGATGCGCTCGACCTCCGACCCGAAGTCCCTGTGCCCCGGAGTGTCGACGATGTTGATGATGGTGTCGCGATAGCGCACCGCCGTGTTCTTGGCAAGGATCGTGATGCCGCGCTCCCGTTCGAGGTCGCCGGAATCCATGATCAGCTCGGAGACCTGCTGCCCCGCGCGGAACGTCCCGCACTGTTTGAGAAGCGCGTCGACGAGCGTCGTCTTGCCGTGGTCGACGTGCGCCACGATCGCCAGGCCGCGCCGGTCGGCGCGGACGCGGGTCGGAGGAACGGTCAGCGACGTCATCGTTTCGGTCATATTCTCCCGGGAATGGCCGGTGCTCGAGAAACGCCGGGGGGACCCGATCTCTTCCCGCCGGCCGGGAGGAGCGGTGGCTGACCCGCCGGACCGGCCCCGAGTCGTCTACTCGACGGGGTCCGGACGGACGTGTCCGAAGTGCGGCTGGCCCGCGGCGGACTGCCGCTGTTCGTCACGGCTGGCGGCGCCGGACGAAGCGGTGCCGGCGAAGATCACGGCGCGCCTGCGCGTCGAAAAGCGGAGCTCCGGCAAGGTGGTCACCGTGATCGACGGCCTGCCGGCCAACCGCGATTTTCTCGAAACGCTCGCGCGGGATCTCAAGAAGTCCTGCGGGACCGGAGGACGCGTGCGGGATCCGTTCGACGACGGGAACTCGTTCCCCTCCTCCGTCGAGATCCAGGGCGATCACCGGGAGAGGCTGCGGGATCTCCTCCAGCGCCGTGGCTGGGTCGTGAAGGGATGACGGCGCGGCGACCCGACTTGCGCTGCCGGGGGGAACGTGACATCGTGCATCTCTCCGCGCCGCTTTCGGCGCGACGATAACGGCGGTCCGCCGGCGACCCTCCCCGTTTTTTCCCACGATCAATCGCCGGATTTTGACGGGCTCTTGCCCGCAGAAAGACTGCCCTCATGCCCTTTACGAAATTTGGTCTGCACCCCGACATCTTGAAGGGTGTCCGGGAAATGGGGTTCACGCGTCCCACGCCGATCCAAATTGACGCGATTCCTCCGGCCCTGGCCGGCCGCGATCTCCTGGCCAGCGCGGCCACCGGTAGCGGGAAGACCGCCGCGTTCGTCCTGCCGATCCTGCAGCGCCTCCTGCCCAAGCCCCGGCGGGCCACGCGGGCCCTGATCCTCACACCGACCCGCGAGCTCGCGGCGCAGATCGAGGAGCACGCGCGACAGCTCGCCGTGCATACCCCGATCCAGACGGCCGCCGTCTTCGGGGGCGTGGGGATGGCGCCGCAGGAGCACGCCTTCCGCGCCGGCGTCGACGTGATCGTCGCCACGCCCGGGCGGCTGCTCGACCACTTCCGCCACCCCTACGCAAAACTGGAAGGGCTCGAGGTCCTCGTCGTCGACGAGGCCGACCGCATGCTCGACATGGGCTTCCTGCCGGACGTGCGTCGCGTCCTGAAGCACCTGCCGGCCCGGCGCCAGACCCTGTTCTTCTCGGCGACGATGCCCCTGCCGATCACGGTCCTGGCCCGCGAGATCCTCCACGACCCCGTTCCGGTCAACGTGGAGCGCGTCTCGGCGCCCGCGGTCGGCATCACGCAGGCCGTTTACCCGGTTTCCGGAAATCTGAAGACTCCCCTCTTAGCCGAGCTGCTCCGGCGCGGCGACCTGCAGAACGTGCTCGTCTTCACCCGGACCAAACACCGCGCGAATCGGCTCTTCGAGGCGCTCTCGAGAAAGGGCGTTTCGTGCGAGCGCATCCACGGGAACCGCAGCCAGCCGCAGCGCACACAGGCGCTCGCCGGATTCAAGGCGGGCCGCTACCGCGTCCTGGTGGCGACCGACATCGCCGCCCGCGGCATCGACGTCGAGGCGCTGCCGCACGTCGTGAACTTCGACGTTCCGCACGTCCCGGACGACTACATCCACCGCGTCGGGCGGACCGCCCGGGCGGAAAGGACCGGCGACGCTTACACGTTCGTCTCGCCCGAGGAGGAGAGCGACCTGCGCGCGATCGAGAAGACGCTCGGACGCCGGCTGCCGCGGATCACCGTGCCGGGATTCGACTACTCGGCGGCTCCGATCGAACGGCTCGAGATCCCGCTGGCCGAGCGAATCGCCTCCATCCGCGCGCGGAAGGCGGCCGACCGCGAGCGCGCGAAGATGAAGGGAGAGCGCCGGGTGGCCGCCGCGGCGCCGGCTCCCCCGAGGCGCGGAGGGCCCGTGGCCTCCCGACCGCCCGGGCCGTCGGGTCCCGCGGGCGCGCCC
>JBKPMI010000445.1:0-10112 GCA_046732075.1 Acidobacteriota bacterium
TCTGCCGTCAGGAGCGCGATCTCGGCGAGGTCCTCGGCCGTCGGCTCGATGTTGACGGTCGTGTC
This sequence comes from Acidobacteriota bacterium, assembly GCA_046732075.1. Lineage (GTDB taxonomy): Bacteria > Acidobacteriota > Thermoanaerobaculia > UBA5066 > Gp7-AA6 > Gp7-AA6. The sequence continues at coordinate 66 of JBKPMI010000445.1, forward strand.
GGCGAAAAAGAAAGTTCGATCCTTGAAGACGAGAACGTAGAGGCCCGACACACGGCGCACGCCCGGCGCGGTTCCCACGATCTGCAGCGCCGGCCGGATCGTGTCGGGATATTCCTGCGTCACGCCGGAGATCACTCCGTCCGCGTCGCCTGCTTCGAGCATCAGCGGCCCGAACACGTTCCGCGCGCGCGCGGCTTTCGCGGCGTCGGCCGCGGACAAGCCGCGGCGACGGCGGCGTTCCTCGAGCAGGCGGCCGTAAGCCTCCAGTTTCGGCGACGACCGGGTATGGAGGAACTCGATCTTGTCCATCGGAAGCTGGAGCTCCTTCGCGAGCGGCGCCACCTCTTCCTCGCGCGCGAGCAGGATCGGCCGGCAGATCCCCTCCTCCGCCAGGATCTTCGCCGCGCGGAGGACCTTCGGATGCTCCCCTTCCGGAAAGACGATCCGCTTCGGATCCTGGCGGGCCTTTCGGATGACGACGCCCATGATTTCCCGGGCACGCGAGAGCATCGCTTCGAGTCGGCGGAGATAGGCCGCCATGTCCGTGATCGGCTGCCGGGCGACCCCCGACGCCGTCGCCGCTTCGGCCACGGCCGGCGCGACCCAGAGGAGGACCCGGAAGTCGAAGGGCTTCGGAATCAGGTAGTCGCGGCCGAACCGGAACTCCTGGCCGCCGTACGCCTTGGAAACGGAGTCCGGGACGTCCATCCGGGCGAGAGCCGCGAGAGCCTGCGAAGCCGCCTTCTTCATCGCCTCGTTGATTTCGCTCGCGCGCACGTCGAGAGCGCCCCGGAAGATGAAGGGAAACCCGAGGACGTTGTTCACCTGGTTCGGATAGTCGCTGCGCCCGGTCGCCATGATGACGTCGGGCCGGGCGGCTCTCGCCTCCTCCGGCGTGATTTCCGGCTCCGGGTTGGCGAGGGCGAACACGATCGGATCGCGCGCCATCCGCTTCAACATCTCCCCGGTGACGAGGCCTTTCGCGGACAGGCCGACGAGGACGTCCGCCCCGACGAGCGCGTCGGAGAGCGTCCGCTCGTCCGTCTCGACCGCAAACTGCGCCTTGTAGGGATTCATGTCCTCCGTCCGGTCCGCCCGGATCACCCCGGCTTTGTCCACCATGCGGAGGTTTTCCCGCTTCACGCCGTACGACAGGTACAGCTTCGCGCACGCGATCGCGGACGCGCCGGCTCCGAGGAAGACGACCTTCGCGTTCCCGATCGCCTTGCCCGCGATTTCCAGGGCATTCAACAGGGCGGCGGCCGAGATGATGGCGGTGCCGTGCTGGTCGTCGTGAAAGACCGGGATCTTCAGGCGCCGCTTCAGCTCCTCCTCGATCACGAAGCACTCCGGAGACTTGACGTCCTCCAGGTTGATTCCTCCGAACGTCGGGGCGATCCGGGCGACCGTGTCGATGAATTCCGTTGGGTCGGTGGTGTCCACTTCGATGTCGAAAACGTCGATGTCGGCGAATCGCTTGAAGAGAACGCCCTTCCCCTCCATGACGGGCTTCGCGGCGAGCGGGCCGATGTTGCCGAGCCCCAGGACCGCGGTCCCGTTCGAGATGACCGCGACGAGGTTGCCCTTCGCGGTGTAGTCGTAGACGGTCTCCGGATCCCGCGCGATCTCGAGACACGGCTCGGCAACGCCCGGCGTGTAGGCGAGCGAGAGGTCCTCCTGCGTGCGGCAGGGCTTGGAAGGAACGACCTCGACCTTCCCCTTCCGGCCACGCGAGTGGTACTCGAGCGCCTCCTCGCGGGTAATCTTCCTCAAGTCGCCGCCTCGACTCCGCGGGCGCCGGCGAGCTCGCTCCGGATGTCCCGGATCGCGGACAGCGCCTCAGCGACCGGGACCGCGCGGGTCTGACGATCGCGGCGGGTCACGATCTCGACCTTCCCCTCCTTGAGCGCCCGGCCTCCCACGTTGACCCGGATCGGAAATCCGAGGAGGTCGGCGTCCTTGAACTTGACGCCGGGCCGTTCGTCGCGGTCGTCGTAGAAGACGTCGGCCCCCTCTGCGGCGAGGTTCTCGTAGAGGCGGTCCGCGTGACCGCGCGCCGCCTCGTCGGCCGGGTTCAGCGAGACGATCTCGATTTCGAAGGGTGCGAGCGCGAGCGGCCACACGATGCCGTCGGCGTCGTGATGCTGCTCGACCGCGGCGGCCATCGTGCGGCCGACCCCGATGCCGTACGTCCCCATGACGACCGGCCGCGCGTCCCCTTTTTCGTCGGTGAACTCGCAGCGCATCGCGGTCGAGTACTTCGTGCCCAGCTTGAAGATGTGGCCGACCTCGATGCCGCGCGCGATCGAGAGCGGCTGACCGCAGCGTGGACAGGGGTCGCCGGCGCGCGCCGCCGCGAACGTCAGCCACTCCGAGACGCCGGCGTCCCGGTCGAGCGCGAGCCCGCGGACGTGCCAGTCCTTCCGGCCGGCGCCGGTGACGGCGTTGACGGCCCCCCGCACGGACTCGTCCGCGACGACGCGCAGGTCCCTACCGGCCAGGTGGTGGGGCCCGACGTACCCGACCGGCGCGCCCGTGGCGCGCTCGACCTTGTCCTCCGACGCCAGCGCCAGGTGATCCACGCCGAGCGCGTTCTTCAGCGCCACCTCGTTGACGTCGAGGTCCCCGCGCACGAGCGCGACCACGAATCCCTTTTCGGTGTCGTAGACGAGGCACTTGATCATCCGGGACGCGGTGATGCCCAGGAACTCGACGACGTCGTCGATCCCCCCCTTGCCCGGGGTCTCGACGTCCTCGAGCGCTCCGGCCGTCTCGTCCTCCCAGGGAGCGGGCCGGCGGCCGGTCTGCGCCTTCTCCAGGTTGGCGCCGTAGCCGCACGTCGTGCACCGCACGACGGCATCCTCCCCGGTGTCCGCGAGAACCATGAACTCCTGGGAGGCGCTGCCCCCGATCGCACCCGAGTCGGCCTCGACGACCGTGAAGTCGAGCCCGCACCGCTCGAAGATGCGGCGATAGGTCGCGTCCTGCACGGCGTAGGACCGGTCGAGGCCGGCCGTGTCCGCGTCGAACGAGTATCCGTCGTACATGAGGAACTCGCGGCCGCGCATCAATCCGAAGCGCGGACGGATCTCGTCCCGGAACTTCGTGCGGATCTGGTAGAGCGTGACCGGGAGCTGGCGGTACGACGTGATGCCGGCGCGGACGAGCGACGTGACCCCCTCCTCCGAGGTTGGTGCCAGGCAGTAGTCCCCGGATCGCCGGTCCTGCAGGTGAAAAAGGAGCGACTCGGCCGTGTAGCGGGCCCACCGGCCGCTCTCCTCCCAGAGCTCGCGCGGCTGCAGGATCGGCAGCTCGAGCTCGAGCGCGCCGGAGCGGTCCATTTCCTCGCGGACGATCGTCTCGGTCTTCCGGTGCGCCCGCAGGCCGAGGGGTGTGAGCGCGTAGATGCCGGGGGCGATCCGCCGCATCATCCCCGCGCGCGTCAGGAGGACGTGGGAGACCGCCTCCGCGTCGCCCGGGACTTCCCGGACGGTCTGAAGGAAATACTTCGACCAGCGCATGTTCGAGGCCGAAGAGTATCAAGGCAGGCGCGGAACTCGTGTCCCGTTTCCCTGTCCCGTGTCCCCTCTTATTTCGCCTGCAGCTTGGCTTTCGGAGCGCCGGCTGGCTTTTTCCTGGAGCCGGCTTTCTCGAGCAGCCGGAGATTGCTCCGCACCTGCTGCATCACCCGGTCCTCGAGCTTTCCGCCGCGCCCCGCCGTCTTCGCCTTGTGGAATGCGGCCTTGGCCTCCTCCAGGCGTCCGGTCGCGAGGTAGGCCATGCCGAGGTGATGGAACGTGCTCGGCGCCGCGGCCCGGTCGCTCGACTTGCGGAGGCAGTCGATCGCGCGTTCGAATTCCTGCCGCTTGTAGTGGACCCAGCCGAGCGCCGCGAGCGGATAGGGTTTCAGCTCCTCCGGAGCGGTCGCGAGAGACCGGCCCGCGTAGTCGAGCGCGGCGTCGAGGTCCTCTCCCGACTCGGCGAGGCTCGTCGCGAGCTCGTAGTAACCGACCGCCTGTGCGGTGGGCGAGTCGTGCCCGTCCAGGAATTCCCGGACGACCTGGGCAGCCTCGTCGGGCCGCCCCTCGGCCCGCAGCGCCTCCGAGAGGATCGAGCAGGCCGCCGCCGCGACGACCTCTTCCGGGTTCCCGCCGAGCACCTCGCGGCATGCCGTGATCGCTTCCTTCCAGAGTCCGAGCGAGGCCGAGAGGAGCGCGTAGGAGATCCGGATGGTGGAGTTCCCCGGCTCGGCCGTGAGCGCCTGCCGGTAGAGGTCGTGGGCGCGCCGCAGCATTCCCCTCGAGAGCGCCTCCTCCGCGCGCCGGAAGGCGTCGGCGCCGGGCCCCGCGACGTCCGGGAGCGGGTAGAGGTTCCGCCGCTCGAGGATCCGCACGGCCTCCTGGTACTCCAGGCGGCGCGGGTTCTTCTCGAGCGCCTCGTGAAAGCACTCCAGGGCGCGCTTCAACCGGTTCTTCTCGAGGTGGCACAGCCCCAGCTGGAAGACAGCTTCCTCCGAGTCGGGCTGAAGCTTCAGCGCCTCCTCGAAGTGGCGGATCGCGCGCGCGACATCCCCCTTTTCCCGCAGGACGGTGCCGAGGAGGACGTGGGCCGAGGGTTGCGGCGCCACGTCCAGCGCCTTCAAGAGCTCCCCCTCCGCCTCGGTCCAGCGCGACGCGTGCGCGTAGAGAGCGCCGAGGGCGAAGTGTGGCAGGAACGCGTCGGAGCGGCGGCGGATCGCCTCCTTGTGGAAGGACTCGGCCGCCTCGACCTCCCCCGCCTCGCCCGCGATGATCCCGGAATACACGAGCGACTCGAAGTGGGTCGGCTGGACCGCGAGAACTTTTCTCAGGTACCCGGATGCGCGCTCCATGTCCCCCGCCGAGAAGAAGGTCTCCGCGAGGTAGAAGCCGAGCTCCGCGTTCGCCCGGTCCGCCTTGTAGAGCTCCTCGAGGGCGCGGATCCCGCGGTCCGAGTCGAGCGCGAGGAGCGAGAACTCGGCCTCACGGAGGCGCTTCACGAAGTGATCGCGGTGGACGCCCGTGAAGCGGGCCACGATCCGGTCCCGCCGCTCGAGGAACCGGTCCTTCTTCTCCACCGCCTGCATCCGTTCGTCGAGCTTCGTCTCCCAGAGGTCCCGCACTTCCTCGGTGCGGATGACCCCGCGCCGCTCCAGCGTCTCCTGGAGGGCGATCACGCCGGTGTGCGCGACGAACAGGTTCCTCTCGAGGTTCCCGAGCGACTCGAAGAGCGACTTGATGGCGTCTCCGGTGCGCTTGACCACTTCCTCGAGCGTCGAGATCCGCTCCAGGAGGTGCTCGTCGAACGGAATCTCTTCCTGAGGCTCTCTCCCCTCTTCGACGACTCCGACTCCCGAGAGCACGAGAAGCTTCGACTGACAGCGGACGCAGAGCTCCTCGTCGTCGGGGTTCCGGGTGCCGCAGACCTGGCAGAACATCAGGCCGCCGACGCCGGGTAGTCGTAGAAACCCTTGCCGCTCTTCCGTCCGAGCCAGCCCGCGTCGACCATCTGCACGAGGAGCGGGCTCGGCCGGTAGCGCGGGTCCCCGAAGCCCTGTTGGAGCACCCGGAGAATGGAGAGGCACGTGTCGAGCCCGATGAAGTCGGCGAGAGTCAACGGTCCCATGGGGTGGTTCATCCCGAGCTTCATGATCCCGTCGATCGCTTCCCGCGTTCCCACGCCCTCGCGCAGCGCCTCGATGGCCTCGTTCAACATCGGCATGAGGATCCGGTTCGAGACGAACCCCGGCGAGTCGTTGCAGACGATCGGGGTCTTTCCCATCTGGACGGCAACCGCGTCGATCGTCGCGGCGGTCTTGTCCGAGGTGGCGATGCCCCGAATCACCTCGACGAGCGGCATGACCGGTACCGGGTTCATGAAGTGCATCCCGATGAACCGGTCGGGCCGACGGGTCGCCGCGGCCAGCCGGGTGATCGAGATGGAGGACGTGTTCGAAGCGAGGATCGTGGCCTCGGGGCAGAGCGCGTCGAGGCGTCCGAGCAGCTCCTTCTTCGTGGGCTCGTCCTCGACGATCGCCTCGACGACGAGGTCCGCGGCAGCGAGCGCGTCCAGGCCGGTCCGGGTCGCGACCCGCGCCAGCGTGGCGGATTTCTCCTCCGCGGTCCGCTTTCCTTTCGCCACTTCGCGCTCGAGGTTCTTTTCGATGGTGCTCCGCGCGCGATCCAGAAACCGGGTCTCCAGGTCGGTCAGGAGGACGTCGAAGCCGGCGGCCGCGGCGACGTGGGCGATACCGTTGCCCATCTGGCCCGCGCCCACGACTCCGATCGTCCGGGGGAGCATCGCCCCGACTCTATGGCCGCGGCGCTCGAGGAATCAACCTCCGGTCAGGCGGGAAGAGCCAGGCGGAAGCGCGGAGCGCCGAAGCGGGAGAGAAAAGCGATCCCGACGGCGACGATCGACGCCGCGCTCCACACGATTGCGCCTGCGATCGGCAGAAGCGAAATGCCGCCGAGGATTGCGAATCCGAGCGCGAGCGCAACGGGACGCCGGGATGGCGCGAACGTCGCGAGGAGCTTCTGGCCCACGAGGAGGAACAGCGCTCCCATTCCGAAGATCTTCGCGGCGACCGCGGTGACGCCGAGCGCGAGCGTGATCGGAACTCCGAGCGACGATGGAAGCAGCGTGAGAGTTGCGGCCGCCGCCAGAAAGAGTGTGAGAACGCCGAGCGCGCCGGCGGTCAGCGCTCCCGCCCAGTCGGACTCGGCGCGATCGGCCGCACGCGAGAGCGGAGATCCGAAGAAGTACAAGAGCGCGACGGCGATCGCGAGCCACACGGCGAGCGCGAGGACGCGCAGTCCCCAGAAGACGGGCGATCGGACGTTCGCGCCGCTCGCGTCCCACGGCGCGCGCCGCATCTCCGCGAGGTAGAGCTGGAGGAGAGTTCCCGGAGTCGAGATCGCTCCGGCGACGGGCAGCGGGCGGCCCGCCATGGGGAGAATGTCTCCGCCGAAGACGACGAGGTTCCCGGCGACGGAGCCATTCGGACCGAAGCTGACGGTGCCCCCCCAGACGACGACGTCGCCCGCCACCGGCGCTTCGATGCGCACGTCCGAGGCGACCGCCACGACGCGTCCCGGGACGCTCCGCGACAGAACGAGGTCGCGCCCGACGGTCGCGACCGCGGGAGATGCGGAGGTGACGGCGGTCGCGAGAAAGAGAAGGGTGGTCGCGACCGCCGCCTTCAACGGCGACTCCGCGCGCGAACAACCACCCGGCGGAGGCCGAATCCGGCCGGCAGGAGCAGGAGGAGCGACGCAAGGCCGAGCCCCCGCTCGAGGTGGAGCGCCTCGGAGAGCGCTTCCAGCCCGCCCGGGGCGAAGCGGACCAATTCCGGGAGGAAGCGGGCCACGGCGCGGAAGAACGCCAGAGCGGGAACGAGGAGGGCCGCGGAGAGGCCGGCCTGGTCCGACCCGGAGAGCGACGGGGCGACGACGAGCGCCAGCCCGCCGGCCGTCAGCGCCCCGGTCAGAAGGACCGGAGTCCGCCAGAGGGCGTAAGTCCGGCGCTCCCGCCGCGAGAAGGCCCGAAGCCGGCTGACCCGGAGAGCGAGGTCCGGGATGGCGCCCACGTCCGCCGGCAGGCTTTCGAGGACCGCCAGGAGCCGCGCGGCGTCTTCGACCGCGGCCCCGCAGGCCCGGCAGGACGCCGCGTGGCCGGCCGCGTCGGCCGAAAACAGGGGTTCGGCGCCCGAGGCGATCGCCTCGGCGTCGATCGGGTCCAAGGGACGCGGACATTCACTCACGACAATTCACCAGCCAACCGTTCCTTCAATACGACTCTGGCGCGAAAGAGTTTGTTCTTGACGGTCCCCAGGGGCATGTTCTTCAACCGGGCGATCTCTTCGTAGGACAGGCCGCCAAAGTGTCGCAGCGTGATCAGCTCCCGGAATTCGAAGGGAAGATCCGCGATCGCCCGGGAGATGGCCTTTCCCCGCTCGACGTTGCGGAGCTCGCCGTACGGGTCGAGGCCCGCGCTTTCGTGCTCGATCGCCGATACCCCCGACCGGCTCTCGGGGTCCGGGATCTCGAGCGGCACGGTCCGGGGGCGGCGCTTGCGCAGGTGGTCGATCGCCGCGTTGCCCGCGATCCGGAAGAGCCAGGTGGAGAACTTGAATTCCGGGTTGTATCGGTCGAGTGCGCCGAAAACCTTGAGGAAGATCTCCTGGGACAGGTCGAGAGCGTCGTCCCGGCTGCCAACCATCCGGGAGACGTGCGCGACCACGCGGGCCTGATAGCGCCGGACGAGCGCCTCGAACAGGCTCTCCTCCCCCTCGAGAATCCGTCGCACGAGGTCGGAGTCGGGTCCGAAGCCGTCGGCCTCCCGCTGGGCTTCCTGGGTCACGGGCGCCGGCGCCGTTTCGCGGTGCCGCGCCGGCCGGCCGGGTCGACGCGAGAAAGGCTCGGATACAATCCGCTGACCATTCTAGCGAAGGCGGGCGCGCAGCCGGCCGAGGAGTGTCATGGACCAGGTTGTCGAAACCGACTCCGATCTTCCCCGCCTCACGACCTCGACCCAGCCTCAGGGCATCGACTCGGCGAGCCCGTTCGACGAGATGATGTCGCGGTTCGACGTGGCCGCCCAGAAGCTCGGCCTCGATCCGGGTCTCTACAAGGTGCTGCGCGAGCCGGTCCGGGAGACCAAGGTCTCGATCCCGATCGTCATGGACGACGGCCACATCGAGGTTTTCGCGGGCTACCGGGTGCTGCACAACATCGCGCGCGGACCGGGCAAGGGCGGGATCCGGTTCGACAAGAACGTGACGCTCGACGAGGTCCGCGCGCTCGCCGCGTGGATGACGTGGAAGTGCGCCGTCGTGAACATCCCGTTCGGCGGAGCCAAGGGCGGCGTGATCTGCGACCCGGCCACCCTGACCCGGGGCGAGCTCGAGCGCATCACTCGCCGCTACACGGCCGAGATCATGGACCTGATCGGGCCCGAGAAGGACGTTCCCGCGCCGGACATGGGGACGAACCCGCAGACGATGGCGTGGGTTATGGACACCTACTCCATGCACGCCCGTCATACGGTCACTTCGGTCGTCACCGGCAAGCCGCTGACGCTCGGCGGCTCGCGCGGGCGCGTGGAGGCGACGGGCCGCGGACTGATGCTGATCGCGCGGGAGGCCGCGCCGCTCCGGGGATTCACGCTCGCGGGCAGCCGCGTCGTCGTCCAGGGGTTCGGGAACGTCGGTTCGATCGCGGCGCGCATGTGCCATGAGGCCGGAGCCCACGTCATCGCGGTCTCGGACATCAACGGCGGCATTCTCCAGGAGGAGGGCCTCGACATCCCGGCGGTGGTGGCGCACTACGAGAAAAACCGGACGTTCGAGGGTTTCGCCGGCGTGACCAAGGTCGGCAACGCCGAACTTCTCGAGCTCGACTGCGACATCCTCATCCCGGCCGCCAACGAGAACCAGATCCGCGGCCGCAACGCCGGGAACATCCGGGCGAAAATCATCGTCGAGGGCGCCAACGGCCCAACGACGCAGCGCGCCGACGAGATCCTGCACGAGAAGGGGGTGCTCGTCGTCCCGGACATCCTGGCGAACGCGGGGGGCGTAACCGTCTCCTACTTCGAGTGGGTCCAGGACCGCGCCGGATTCTTCTGGCGCGAGTCCGAGGTCAACGACCGGCTGGAAGACATCATGGTCCAGTCGTTCCGCGACGTCGCGACAATGGCCGAGAAATACGGCGTCAGCTTCCGGATCGCGGCCTACATGCTCGGGATCTCCCGCGTCGCGCACGACACGATGGTGCGCGGCCTGTACGCCTGACCCCGGCCGGTTAGAACCGGACCGGTCCCTTACCTCCTGCGGATCAGCAGGAGAGACGTTCCCGCGAGCGCCAATCCCAGGAGCGCGATCATCGGGAACGAGAGCGTCGGAACGGTCGGCAACGCCGCGATTGAAGTCGTGGGAGTCGCGGTCGGCGCTACGGTCGTTGGTGTCGGCGTCGGCGCGCCCAAGCCGCAGGGGCTGATCGTGGCGCCCTGGAACAGGCCGTACTGCAG
>JBKPMI010000446.1:0-4792 GCA_046732075.1 Acidobacteriota bacterium
TAGAGGAAGCGGTCGGTGTTCGACGGGATAAGGTCTTCCTTCATGAAGAATTTCACGACGTCGGCGACCGGCTGGAGCAGGCCGAACGGTCCGACTCGATTGGGCCCCGGTCGATCCTGGATCAGGCCGGCGCCGCGACGCTCCACCCACTGGAGCATCGGCAACACGATCAGCATCACGAGTACCGGGGCCAGGACGCGAAGCGCCGCGATCCCCAGGTCCGCAGCGCTCACAGCGCGCCCGTCGAAACGAAAAGGCCCTTCTTCAGAAGGCCTCCGCCCGCCATCTCCTTCTCGGAGACCCCGGCATATCCCTCGACTTCCGCCCGGATCGCTTCCCGCAGGTCCGCCGGAGTCCAGTTCCGATCCCCCCACCCGAGGGCCACGGCGAGAAGGAGCAGAAGCTCCCAGTGGGCGCGGGCGGGCGGGGGCGGCAGGAAAGCGCGGTCGAACCGCTGAACGCGCCCCTGCACGTTCGTGAACGAGCCTTCCTTCTGAGCGAGCGAAGACGCGGGCAGGACGACGTCGGCCGCGCGGGTCAGCGCGTTCGAGGTGCGGGCGGCGACCGCGAGGAAGGCCGCCTTCCGGAGCTTCGCGACCGAATCGGGATCGTCCGCCGCCGCCGAGAAGGCGCCGTCCGCGACGATCACCACCTTCGGCGTCCACCGTCCCTCGAGGACGTCGGCGAGCGAGTGTCCTCCGGGACCCGGGGTGACGCCCATGTCCCGGGCGCCCGCAAAGTTGGCCGCGGCGTGATCCCCCTCGATCCATTCCGTCTTGGACTTCATCCGCCGGACGCGGGAGCGATCCACGACGACGTCGCGGTTCGCACACCCCAGGTGGTCGGCGATCTTGCGGACGAGGAAGTTCTCCTCGTTCGAGAGGTTCGCGGATCCCAGGAACAGGATCCCGGACGGACCGTCGGCGTCGATCGTCTCCCGGATGACGGAGGCGATGCGCCCGATCGCCGCGGGCACGATGACGTCGGACACCTCGCTTCCGCCACGCACCGTCGCTTTCGCGACGTCGCGGGCGTTCAGGCTCTCCGACAGGAAGCGGCCGTAGTCGCAGAGCCAGTAGTCGTTCACGGCGGGGTTCAGGCGGGGCAGGAAACGGTAGACCACACCGTCCCGGTTCTCGATCGAAATGTTGCAGCCGATGTTGCAGCCCGGGCAGACCGACGGCGTCTTCTCGAGGTCCCAGACGCGGCGGCGGAACCGGAATTCCTTCGTGGTCAGCGCTCCGACCGGGCAGACATCCGCCGCGCACGCGGACCAGTCGTTCGCGAGCGGCTTGCCGTCGTGCGTCCACACGAGGGTGCGGCCGCCGCGGTCCAGGAACGTGAGCTCTCCCGTGCCCGCGATCTCCTGGCAGAAACGGATGCAGCGCGTGCACTGGATGCAGCGCGTCATGTCGGCGACCACGTGGGGACCGATCATCGTCCGGTCGTAGCCGGCGTACTGGCGCTTCCGCTCGTCGTACCGGGACCTCTGCTCACCGTACCCGAACGCGTTGTCCTGGAGTTTGCACTCGCCGGCCTGGTCGCAGATGGGGCAGTCGAGCGGGTGGTTGATGAGGAGGAACTCCATGTTCGCGGCGCGCGACGCTCGAACCTTCTCGGTGGTCGTTTTGACGACCAGCCCCTCCTTCAGCGGCGTCGTGCAGGCCGCCTGAATCTTCGGGATCCCCTCGATCTCGACGAGGCACATCCGGCACTGGCCGACGACCGAGAGCCGGGGGTGAAAGCAGAAGTGCGGGATCTCGATCCCCGCGAGCTTCGCCGCCTCGATCAGGTTGATGCCCGGCGGGACCTCGACGGGGACGCCGTCGAAGACGACGGTGACCGTCTTCTTCTCCGGGGCGGGAGGAGGCGTGGGATTAGTCATGCGGTGACCGTCACAGCGGCCTCGGATCGCGGTCCGACGAGGCACCGCTTGTTTTCGATGTGGTACCGGAACTCGTCTCGGAACTTTCCGATCGAGGAGAGGACCGGCGCGATCGCGGCGTCCGCGAAGACGCAGATGGTCATTCCGTTGGCCATCTGATTCGAGACCTTTTCCAGGAGGTCGATGTCCTCGGCGCGTCCCTCGCCCGCCTCGATCCGCCCGAGCACGCGGTGCAGCCAGGGCGTCCCCTCCCGGCACGGCGTGCACTGACCGCACGACTCGTGCGAGAAGAACTTCGCCAGGTTCGTCGCGGCGTCGACGATGCAGGTGTCCTCGTCCATCACGATGATCGCGGCCGATCCGAGCATCGACTTCTTGGCGGCGAGGCCGTCGAAGTCGAGCGGGCAGTCCTCGATCTCCTCTGCCGTGAGCATCGCCGCCGAAGCGCCGCCCGGGATGACCGCCTTCACCCTGCGGCCGTCCTTCATGCCGCGCCCGTAGTCATCCCCGAACAGGAGCTCCTTCATCTGGAGTCCCATCGGGGCCTCGTAGACGCCGGGCCGGTTCACGTGGCCGGAGAGGCAGTAGAGCTTGGGGCCCGTGTTCTTCTCGTTGCGGCCGATCTTCGCGAACCACTCGGCGCCCCGGTTCAGGATGTGGGTCACACAGGACAGCGTCTCGACGTTGTTCACGATCGTCGGAGCGCCGAAGACCCCGAAGACCGCGGGGAACGGGGGTTTGATGCGCGGCTGCCCGCGCTTTCCTTCGAGGCTCTCGATCAAGCCGGTCTCCTCGCCGCAGATGTAGGCGCCGGCTCCCCGGTGCACGGTGATGTCGTGGGAGAAGCCGGAACCCAGGATGTTCTCCCCCAGAAATCCCTCCCGGTACGCCTCGTCGACGGCCCGTTGGAGGATCCGGGCCCCCTCGTAGAACTCGCCCCGGATGTAGATGTAGGAGCTGCGGCACTTGAGCGCGTAGGCCGAGATGATCTGACCCTCGAGCACCTGGTGAGGGTCCTTCTCCATGAGGAGGCGGTCCTTGAAGGTTCCTGGCTCCGACTCGTCCGCGTTGCACAGGAGGTAGACCGGTTTTCCCTTCGTGTCCTTCGGAACGAAGCCCCACTTGACGCCGGTGGGGAAGCCCGCGCCGCCCCGGCCGCGCAACCCCGACTTCTTGACCTCGTCGGTCACGGACTCCGGAGTCCAGCCGCCCGTGAGTACCTTCCGGAGCGTGGCGTACCCGCCGTCCGCGACGTAGGTGTCGATCGACTGCGAGCGTTCCCGCCCGACGCGAGCCAGGAGGACCCGCTCCGACGTCACGGCAGCTCCCCCAGAAGGGCGTCGAGCCGAGCCGGGTCCATGGGTTCGTAGTAAGTGTCGTTGATCATCATCGAGGGTGCGCGATCACAGCCCGCGATGCACTCGACCTCGACCATCGTGAACTTCCCGTCCGCGGTGGTCTCGCCGAGGTCGATTCCGAGGCGGCTGCGGCAGTGGTCCAGAAGGCGGCCGGCGCCCGCAATGTGGCAGGAGATCGACGTGCAGAACTGGAGCAGGTGCCGTCCGACCGGCCGCAGGTTGTACATCGTGTAGAAGGTGAGAACTCCCGAGACGTGCGCCGGGGTGAGATCCAGGATTCGTGCGACCTCTTCCGAGGCCTCCCGGGAGATCCAGCCCCAGGTCTCCTGCGCAACCCAGAGAACCGGAAGCAGCGCCGCCTGCTTCGTCGGGTAGCGGGCGAGGATCCGATCGATGCGCTGTCGGGCCTCGGGGGGGAACTCCGCCGGTTGTCCCGAGGACTCGAGCGTGTATCGGACGTGCGTCACCAGTCGAAGGCCCTGTTCTTCCAGAGGTAGGCGTACCCCACGGCGAGAACCGCGAGGAAGACGATCATCTCGGTGAAGAGGGGCATGCCGCCGGCCCGAAAGACGAGAGCCCACGGGTAGAGAAACGCGATCTCCACGTCGAAGAGGATGAACACCATCGCGATCAGGAAGAACTGGATGGAGATGCGCTTGTGCGACGCGTCGAGGAGCGGCATACCGCTCTCGTAGGTGTCGAGCTTGCGGCGGGTCCGGAGCCGGGGGCCGAGCACGGCCGAGAGGAAGATCATCGCGCCCGCGATGGCGATCGCGAAGAGCATCAGGATGAGGATCGGGAGATAACTTTCTTCCATCCGCACCTCGCGTTCCGGCTTTTCACGGCGGTTCGGGGCTGGCGCCGCGCGGTTGTGAACTTTTTCACAAGCGCGCTTCGGGAGTCAACGAAGGCGTTCCGCTACCATCGCGCGGTGCCGTCCGACTTTCATCCCATCGCCCTGGTGCCGGCGTACCAGGCGGCCGCGACCGTCGGCGACGTCGTGCGCGGGCTCCGCCGTCACGTCCCCCAGGTCGTGGTCGTCGACGACGGCTCCACGGATGCCACCGGGGCCGAGGCGGCGCGCGCCGGCGCGGAGGTGATCCACCGCCCTTCGAACGGGGGCAAGGGGAGTGCGCTGCGGACCGGGCTCGATCCGATCCTGGCGGGGGACGCCACCCACGTCGCGTTCGTCGACGCGGACGGGCAGCACGACCCGGACGATCTTCCCCGGCTCTTCGCCGCGGCCCGGTCGGGCGAGGACTTCGTGATCGGCTCGCGCATGCACGCGCAGCACGGCATTCCGGCGGTCCGTTTCCGAACCAACGAGATCGGGAGCCGGATCCTGACCCGAATGACCGGGCACGAAGTCGAGGACGGGCAGTCGGGCTACCGGGTCCTGGCCGCCCCCCTTCTGCGGAGCCTCTCGCTCTCCTCGCGCGGCTATCTGATCGAGACGGAGATGCTGTTGAAGGCAGCGCGCCACGTCCGGCGCTTCGCGAGCGTCCCGGTTCGCGCGATCTACGACTCCGCCGGATCGCACTACCGCCCC
>JBKPMI010000447.1:0-5287 GCA_046732075.1 Acidobacteriota bacterium
TGACGCCGAACTGGTTCAGCCGGAGAGAGGGAACCGAGAGCATTTCGAATCCTCCTCTGCCGCCCTCCGGCTAAGTCCCGCCGTCGGAACGGCTTGGAACGGCCGCTCCCGTGGCGAGGTTCCGCGCGTCCGTGCCGCGAATTATATGCAAAGCCGTTTTCGGGTCGGGAGAGCCGGCTCAGGACCCCGGCGGTCTCCCCCAGTCGGCGCTCTCCGTGATCTCGCGGTAGACGCGCTCGGCTCCGGCGAGGATTCCTCGCAGCTCGTCGGTCAGGTACTTCTCGAGGTCGACGATTGCCTCCGGCCCGGCGACCGGAACCGAGCACTCGACCTGCGATCGTCCGAGCGAGGCAAAAAAGGGCGAAGGCCTCCGTGTCCAGTCCGACTCGTTGCGCCGGTGCTTCACCATGAGGAAGGCCGCGAGTCGCCGCTCGTCCCACGGCTCGACCAGTCGCCAGCTGAAATTCGCCCTCGAGCCCTTGTGCTGGATGTCGGGCTTCTCGTCGGCGAGAGCAATCGACATGTTGGCTTTTTGACGATACCATCGCCCCCGATTCGTCAGCCACCGATATGAAGAGTTTGCTCTGCGGCCTCATCGTCGGCCTGCTCGGCTCGGCCTTCGTCCTCGCGGAGGGGCAGTCCGGCAACGACGTCTACTCGTCCCACCTCATGGTCGACCAGGAGGTCACCGTCAGCGCGCGGATCACGGGGGTGATCGAAAAGATCAACGTGGACCGCGGGACGGCCGTCAAGAAAGGGCAGTCCCTGGCGACCCTGGAGCTCCAGGAGTTCGAGCAGGGCGTTCGCGAGGCGCGGGAAGACATGCAGCTCGCGAAAGTGGAGCTGGAGCGCGCCCAGGCCCTGTCCGCCGGCAGCATCATGAGCAAGGCGGAGCTCGACGAGAAGAAAGCGCGATATGCCGTGGCCTCCGCGGCCTGGGAGAAGGCCCGTGCGATCCGGGACTACGCCTTCATTCGGGCGCCGTTCTCGGGCATCGTTACCGAGAAGTACGCGCGCGTCGGCCAGAAGGTGATCGACAACCAGAACGTTCCACTCTTCAAGATCACGGCCTTCGAACCGCTGCTCGCCCGGGTGTACCTGCCGGAGGAGCGCCTCCTCAGTGTCCGGCGGGGCGACCGCGTGGACGTGGTCCCGGAGAAGTTCCCCCGGTCCCGCACCACCGGTGTCGTGCAGTACATCAGCCCGACGGTGGACGCCGCCAGCGGGACCTTCCAGGTCATCGTTCAGGTCAAGCGGGACGTCCCGCCGTCGGTTCTCCGACCGGGGCTGGCCGTGAAGGTTCACTTCAACAACGCCGGTCGATCGTGAGGGTATGAACGAAAAGCCGACCCGCCCCTCGAGGCGGCTCCGCTCGACCCTCGACCGCGTCCTGGTCCACGACATCAAGAACATGGGGTTTCGGCTTCAGCTGCTGCTGTCGAACCTGGAAGAGAACTACGGCAACCCGGAGTTCAAGCGGTCCGTCGAGGAGCTGCTGCGCTCGACCGTGGACCGGATCGACGGGATCGTGGACCGGTTCTCGACCGGCGACCAGCCCGTCCTCATCAAGGTAGCCGTCGACCTGAACGGGATCGTCCGCGAGGTGGCCGAAGGGGAGACGCGCCGGGGCCTGCGCGTGCCGCCCGCGGCTCCGGGCCGGCGCACCCTCTCGCTCGCGCTCGGCCCGATCCCCGAGATCTGGGGAGATCCCTACTACCTGACCGACGCCCTGAAGAGCCTGATCGAGAACGCGCTCGAAGCGGTTCCTCCCGAGGGCCGCGTGCTCGTGCGGACGTATCGGGACGATTCGGCACGCCGCCCCCGCGTGGTCGTCGAGATCATCGATAACGGCACCGGGATGTCGCCGGAGTTCGTCCGGGACCGGCTCTTCAAGCCCTTTCAGACGACCAAGCCGGACGGGGTGGGTCTGGGCCTCACGACCGCGAGCCAGCTGGTCCACCTGCACGACGGAAAGTTCAACGTGATGACGCGGGAGGGCGGGGGAACCGTCGTCCGCGTGAGCTTTCCGGCGGTCGCGTCCTCCGCGGCGTCCCAGCCGGTAGAACCGCCCCCGCCAGCGTCTCCTCCGGAGACCCCGTGACGCCGGCGCCCGCCCCCCTCGGCACCGTCGTCATCGTCGAGGACGACCCGATCCTTCTCGACCAACTCACCTGGTCGCTGAAGGGCCAATTCGAGGTCGCGAGCGCAACCGACGCGGAACGAGGGTGGGCACTCTGCGAGACGGATCCCGACCTCTACCTCTTCGACCTGCGACTGCCGCCGAGCGGGGAGATCGAGGAGGGGCTGAAGCTTCTGAAGAGCGTTCGCCAGCGGAATCCGGACGCGACAGTCGTCATGATGTCCGGCGAAGAGGATCGTCACGCTGTGCTGAAGTCGATCGAGCTCGGCGCGTTCGATTTCTTCCGCAAGCCGGTCGACGCGGCGGAGCTCCTCGTCATCCTCCGTCGCGCTCTGGAGCGCCGCCGCCTGGTGGCCGAGAACCGCGAGCTGCGCGAGCGGACCCGCGCGGCGTCGGAGACGTTCGACGAGCTCGTCGGCGCGAGCTCTGGAATGCGCAAGCTGTTCCACGAAATCGAGAAGATCGCGCCGTCCGACGCGACCGTCCTCCTCTTCGGGGAGAGTGGAACCGGAAAGGAGCTGGTCGCCCACTCGATCCACACCCGCAGCGGCCGCCGGGGCCGGCCCTTCGTGGCGGTCAATGCGTCCGCCCTGCCGGAGTCCCTGGCGGAGTCGGAGCTCTTCGGCCACGAGAAAGGAGCCTTCACCGGCGCCGTCGGCTCGCGGCCGGGGCGCTTCGAGCTCGCGCACGGCGGAACCCTTTTCTTAGACGAGATCGGAACGCTGACGCTCCCGATCCAGTCGAAGCTCCTCCGAGTCCTCGAGTCCCACGAGGTCGAGAGGGTCGGAGGAAGGCGGAGCATCCCCGTGAACTTCCGCCTGATCTCCGCCACGAACGAAGAGCTCGAAGAAAAGGTGGGGGCGGGCACATTCCGGGAAGACCTCTTCTACCGGATCAACGCCGTGCCGATCCGGATTCCGCCGCTTCGGGAGAGGTCCGACGACATTCCGCTCCTGGCGGCGCACTTCCTCGCCCGGTTTTCGGCCCGGCACGGCCGGGGACCCAGGAGACTCTCGGAGGGGGTGCTCGGCCGATTCCGGGAGCATCCGTGGAAAGGGAACGTGCGCGAGCTCGAGCACGTCGTTGAGAACCTGATCCTCTTTTCGGAGGGGGAAGAGATCGGCGAGGAGGACTTGCCCCGCGTACTCCGCGCCTCGGCGACCGCGAAGCCCGCCCCTGCCCCGCACTTCGCGAAGGCCGTGGAAGAGTTCGAGCGAAAGCTCCTCTCCGACGCGATTCGCGACGCCGGGGGAGTCAAGGCCGAGGCCGCCCGGCGCCTCGGCCTGGACGGAAACCAGATCAAGTACCTGTGCCGGAAGTACGGGATCTGACGCGCCGGCGTTGAAAAAATCACCGGGCGCCGAAAAATTCATCCCGGAGTCGCTGACCGGTCCGGTCGGCTTCAAACCTCAAACGACAGAAAAAAAAGAACTTCACCACCCCGGACGACGCCGTTCAGACTGGCCCCACCTTTGCGATAAGGACAGCCAACCGAAAGGAGATACAGAGTAATGGCGAAGGAAGTTCGAATTCAGTTGACCGCTGCCCAGAAGGCCAAGATCAAGTCGGCCACGGGCAAGGAGATGGGTGAGATCCGCGTCGCGCGACTCGGCAAGAATCTGGCGGTGTCGCCCGCAACGGGGCTCGCCGCGAAGGACATGAGCATCTCGGCCCACGACATGAGCATCCAGGCTCAGGACCTCAACGCACAGGACATGAGCATCCAGGCTCAGGACCTCAAGGCGGAGGACATGAGCATCCAGGCGCAGGATCTCCAGGCCCAGGATCTCCAGGCCCAGGATCTCCAGGCGCAGGATCTCCAGGCCCAGGATCTCCAGGCCCAGGACCTTCAGGCCCAGGATCTTCAGGCGCAGGATCTTCAGGCGCAGGATCTTCAGGCGCAGGACCTGTCGGCCCACGACCTCAAGTCCACTTAGCTCCTTCCTCTCTCGACACGAAAGGCGCCCTGCGAAAGCGGGGCGCTTTCGTTTTCGGGCTCTTGTCCCGGAAGTTCCCTGGTCTGGCCGGATGAAAAATTGCCCGCAGGCTCGAAAATTCATCGCTCTTTCCAGGCAGCTCTCCGGATCAGGGACTGCAAGTTATTGATGGGGACTCTTTTGTCGTGCGGGCCCCCTCGCGTGGAAGTGGCCCCGCCCTTGCGATAGGAGTACGCAAAGGCCAAACGCCAAAAGCGAAAGGAGACATCGCATGTCAAAGGACGTCCGAATCGAGTTGACGGAAGCCCAGAAGGCCAAGATCAAGGCGGCCACGGGAAAGACAGTCGCAGAGCTGCACGTCTCCAAAGTCGGGGACAACGTGGCCGTCACCCCGGCGGTCGACCTGAGAGCTCAGGACACCCGGATCCAGGCCGAAGACCTGCGCGCTCAGGACACGAGGATCCAGGCGGAGGACCTCTCGGCGAAGGACACGAGAATCCAGGCGGAGGATCTCTCGGCGAAGGACATGTCCATTCAGCAGCAGGATCTTTCGGCAAAGGACATGTCGATTCAGCAGCAGGATCTTTCGGCAAAGGACATGTCGATTCAGCAGCAGGACCTCTCGGGCGGTCCGCTCAAGCAGTAACCCTCCGAGGAGGAGCGATGAGCCCCGCTTCGGCGGGGCTTTTTATTACCAGACGACGGAGCGCAGCCAGCGCCAGATCACGTTCCACGCGCGGACCGCATAGGCCTCGCGACGCGCGGTGATCTTGAGCCTGGCTTCGGCGCCGGGCAGGAGCGACCCGTCGGCGTTGTCGAACGTGGCGCGCACGACGAACCGATCCGGCACCACCGGTGGAAGGTCGGGACCCTCCTCGCCCTCGGAAGTGGGACGCTGCTCGAGAGTCGCCGGTGAGATCGATGCGACGATTCCGCGGGAGGTTTGCGTGGGCCGGGTGCGCACGAGCGCCGACACCGGCGACCCCACCCGCAGATACTGCAGGAAGCGCTCCGAGACGGGGACCTCCGCCACCATCTGCCGGCAGTCGCCGACGTCCGCGAGATTCGTTCCCACCGTCACGTGGCGGCCGAGCACGTCTTCGACGCGGGGGGTGAGGATTCGACCGGCAATCGGGCTCCGGACGAGCAGATACGCCTCCCGCGCCTCGGCGCTCTTGACCGCGGCGTCTTCGGAGGCCGCCATCTGCTC
>JBKPMI010000448.1:0-1491 GCA_046732075.1 Acidobacteriota bacterium
GTCGCGGTCGAAAGAGAACTCCCGCCAGGTGCACGACGCAATCCACCCCTTCACAGGCCCGAGCGAGGCTGGAGGGATCATCCAGGTCGGCATGACAGATCGAAACTCGAGGAAACGGTGCGGGGTCGAACGGCAGGGGACGCCGGTGGACCATCAGGCGCAGCTCGTGCGGGGAGTCGGCGAGAAACCGAGCGAGCCGGCACCCGAGATTTCCCGCCGCGCCGCTGATCAGAACTTTCATGCGTGCGAAGGTCTCCGGATAAGATTCCGCCGGTGCTCAAGGTCGAGATCGATCCCAACGTATCCGGGGCGGAACGGTATCGCGTCCTCGAAGAGTCTCTGATCGCGCTCCTCGACGGGGAGCCGGACGCCCTCGCGAACCTTTCGAACGCGGCCGGCCTCCTCGCCGGGTCGCTCGACCGCATCAACTGGTGTGGCTTCTATCTCGTGCGCGGCGACGAACTCGTGCTCGGCCCCTTCCAGGGCAAGCCCGCCTGCGTCCGGATCGCGATGGGACAGGGGGTCTGCGGCGCCGCGGCCGCCCGGCGCGAGACTCTCGTGGTCCCGGACGTGAACCGGTTTCCGGGGCACATCGCCTGCGACCCCGCTTCGCGGTCGGAGATCGTCGTTCCCATTCTGGAGAACGGCGTCCTGCGGAGCGTCCTGGACGTCGACGCGCCCGAGACGGAGCGCTTCGACGAAGAGGACCGGGTCGGTCTGGAACGTTTCGTCGAAACCTTGACTCCCCGGATCGACTGGCGAAAGCTCTGACGTGGGAGTGAAGACCTTCGGGGGCCGCATCACCTGGCTCGGCCACGCCGCGTTTCTCATCCAGTCTCCCAAGCTCCTGCGCGTTGCCCTCGATCCGTGGATCAAGAACAACCCGAAGTTTCCGAAGGGGTTCGAGTGGGGCAAGGTCGACGTCGTCGCCGCCAGCCACGGACACTTCGATCACTTCGGCGAGGACGGCATCCCGCTCCTGAAGAAGACGGGCGCCACGTTCATCGGCATCTTCGAGCTGGCGCTGCACTGCGGCGCCAACGGCATCGAGAAGGTCTCCGGGATGAACAAGGGGGGCAGCCAGAAGGTCGAGGGCGTGGAGTTCCGCATGGTCCAAGCGGTCCACTCGGCCGGAACGTCCGGCGCCGGCAGCGAGACGAACTTCCCGTCGGACCCCAGCGGCTACGTCCTGACGTTCGAGGACGGCTTCCGCATCTACTTCGCGGGGGACACGAACGTCTTCGCCGACATGGCCCTGATCGGGGAGCTGTACGAGCCGGACGTCGCAATCCTGCCGATCGGCGACTTCTACACGATGGGTCCGCGCGAGGCCGCGAAGGCGTGCCAGCTGCTGGACGTTTCCCGCGTCATCCCGATGCATTGGGGGACGTTCCCGGTCCTGCCCGGCACGCCCGATGCATTGCGACGGGAGATCGACGGGAGGGGGCTCGCGACCGAGGTCATCGAGCTCGTCCCGGGCCAGCCCTGGCC
>JBKPMI010000449.1:0-8723 GCA_046732075.1 Acidobacteriota bacterium
TCGGGGGGTCTCGACACCTCCGTCATCATCCCGTGGCTTCGGGAGACCTACGGCTGCCAGGTGGTCGCGGTCGTGGTCAACGTGGGCCAGATCGAAGACTTCGGCGCCGTCGAGAAGAAGGCGCTCGCGAGCGGCGCGATCGAGTGCCGCGTGGTCGACGTCCGCGACGAGTTCGTTCGGGACTACGTCTTCCCGGCGCTTCGCGCGGGAGCCGTCTACGAGGGCAGGTATCTCCTCGGGACCGCGCTCGCGCGGCCACTGATCGCGAAAGTCCAGGTCGAAGTGGCGAAGGAGACCGGCTGCGACGCCCTCGCGCATGGCTGCACCGGCAAGGGCAACGACCAGGTGCGATTCGAGCTGACCTATCGCGCGCTCGCACCGGAGATGCCCATCATCGCGCCGTGGCGGGAGTGGACGTTGAAGTCGCGGGAGGATGAGCTCGCGTACGCCGCCCGGCATGGCATCCCGGTGCCGGTGACCGCGGCCAAGCCGTACTCGATCGACCAGAACCTCTGGCATACGTCGTACGAGGGGGGAATCCTGGAGGACCCGGCGGTCGCTCCCAACGACGACATGTTCCAGCTCACCCGGGACCCGTCGCTCGCCCCGGACGAGCCCGCGTTCGTCGAGATCGCGTTCGAGAGCGGATTGCCGGTGGCGGTGAACGGCCGCCGGCTCGGTCCGGCGGAGCTCGTGTCCACGTTGAACTCCATCGCCGGCGCGCACGGCGTGGGTCGGACCGACCTCGTCGAAAACCGGCTGGTCGGAATGAAGAGCCGCGGAGTCTACGAGACGCCCGCCGGCACGGTCCTGATGGCCGCTCTCCGCGACCTCGAGTCCCTGACGCTCGACCGGGAGACGCACCACTTCCGCGAGACGATCTCCACCCGATACGCCGAGCTCGTCTACTACGGTCTCTGGCACTCCCCGCTCCGGGCCGCGTTCGACGCTTTCCTGGAAACCTCGCACCGCTGGGTCACCGGAAGCGTGCGGATGAAGCTCTTCAAGGGCTTCGCCCTCGCCGTGGCGCGTTCCTCCCCTTCGTCGCTCTACCGCCACGACCTCGCGACGTTCGGCGAGGACGGGGTCTACGACCAGAAGGACGCGGCCGGGTTCAACAACCTGTGGGCGCTGCCCACGCGGGTGGTGGCCGCGGTGCGCCGCGAGGCGGCCGGCGAGGCCGCGGCCGAGACTCCGGCTTCCGTTTCGGTCGGGACCGAGTGAGCGAGAATCCGCGCATGGCGACCCGACCCGCGCCGCGGAAGCTCTGGGGCGGAAGGTTCACGCAGGCCTCCGACCCCGAAGTCGACCGCTTCACGGCTTCCCTTCCCTTCGATCGCCGCCTCGTCCGGCACGACCTCGTGGGAAGCCTCGCGCACGCCCGCATGCTGCGGGACTGCGGCGTCCTGCCGGCGGCCGACGCGGACCTCATCCTCTCGGGACTCTCGAAGCTTCTCACCGAGGTCGAGAACGGGCAGCTCGAGGTGACCGGCGCGGACGAGGACGTCCACTCCTGGATCGAGCGCGAGCTCTTCCAGCGGATCGGCGAGCCCGCGGGCCGGCTCGCGACGGCGCGAAGCCGGAACGATCAGACCTCGACGGCGCTTCGCCTCTTCGTCCGCGAGGAGATCGAGAGCCTGGTGGGCGCGCTCGTCGAGCTCCAGGAGGAGTTGAAGACGCAGGCGCTGGCGCATCGGGAAACGTGGATGCCCGGGTACACGCACCTCCAGCGCGGCCAGCCGGTCAGCCTCGCGCACCACCTGCTCGCGCACTTCTGGTCCCTTGCCGCCGACCGGCGACGGCTCGAGCGGGCGCATCGGACCGCGGGCGTTTCTCCGCTCGGGGCCGGAGCGCTCGCCGGAACTCCCCACGCGATTTCGCCTAAACGCTCCGCGGAGCTCCTCGGGTTCGAGGACGTGTTCACCAACAGCATCCACGCGGTCGCCGACCGGGACTACGCGGTCGAGGCGGTCTTCGCGTGCGCGCTCGCCTCCGTGCACCTCTCGCGGTGGGCCGAGGAGGTCGTGTTGTGGACCTCGTCCGAGTTCGGGTTCGCGCTCCTCGGAGACTCCGTCGCGAAGGGGTCGAGCCTGATGCCGCAGAAGCGCAACGCGGAGCCGGCGGAGCTCATCCGCGGCAAGGCCGGACGGGTGATCGGCGACCTGACCGCGCTCCTCGTGGTGCTGAAGGGACTGCCGCTCGCGTACGGCAGCGACCTCCAGGAGGACAAGGAGTCCGTGTTCGACGCGCTCGACACGACCCGCCGATCGCTCGAAGCCTCGCGGATCGTGGCCGCGAACCTTTCCTACGACCGGGAAAGGCTGGCCGGCGCGCTCGAGACGGGCCACTCGACGGCGACGGACCTCGCGGACTACCTGGTCGGCAAGGGCGTTCCGTTCCGAACGGCGCACGAACAGGCCGGCCACGCGGTGCGTGAGGCCGAGCGGCGCGGCTGCACGCTCGCGCAGCTTCCCTCGGACGTGATGCGCCGAGCCTGTCCCCTCGCCGGAGACGACGTGGCGCGGTTCCTCACGCCCGAGTCTTCCGTGCGATCGCGCCGGTCCGACGGCGGCCCGGCGCCGGAGACGGTGTCGCGCCAGCTCGAGCTGGCCGAGCGCGATGTCGCCAGCGGCTGGCAGTGGCTGGGAGAAAGGCAGCCGCCGCCGATCTACGGGGCCCACCGGGAGGGGCGCCTGACCGGGGAGCTCCCGTGAACCGCGCGACCCGGGAGAAAACGATCCGGGAGATCGTGTCCGCCGGGCCGGTCCGGACGCAGGAAGAGCTCGCTCGGGCGCTCGCCCGCCGCGGGGTCGCGGTCACCCAGGCCACGGTCTCCCGCGACGTCAAGCGCCTCGGTCTCGTCAAGATGTCCGACGCCCGCGGCGACTACCGCTACTCGGTTGCGAACGGGGCGCCGTCCGCGAACCCGTCGACCGAAGAGAACCTGCGCAACGCGTTCCGGGAGTTCGTGACGTCGCTCGAGAACGGCGAGGCGTTCTTCCTCGTCAAGACGCTGCCGGGCCGCGCCAACGCGGTCGGGATCGCGATCGACGAGGCGCGCCGCCCCGAGCTCGCCGGGACGATCGCGGGAGACGACACCGTGCTCGTGCTCGTCCGCCGGTCCCGCGACCGGGAAAAGGCGCGCCGCTCCCTCGAGAAGCTGCTCCGCTAGAACGGATAGCCGATCGAAAAGAAGAACTGCCCCTTTTCCCTCCGCCTGGCGGACGCGAGAACCGAAACGGGGTTGCCGTCCTTGTCGACGAGAACCACGTTGAACGGCACCTCGCGAGCGCTCACGGGCCAGCCGTATTCGATCCGCACCGGGCCGATGGGGGTCATGTAGCGCAGGCCGACACCCACGCCCTGGCGCATCCCCTGCTTTCCTTCGAAACCCAGGCGGACATCGCTCGGGTTCTTCCAGACCTGCGCGACGTCGTAGAAGACGGTCGCGCCGAGGTTCCCGAAGATCGGGAAGCGGAACTCGGCATTGAAGCCGAGGAAGCCGTTTCCGCCGACGATGCGGGGGCCCGAGTCGCAGTCGTAGCCGGTCAGGTCCGGATACGTGTTCGCGCAGGATCCGACGCCGTCTCCTTCGTGCACGGTCGCGCGGGTATCCGGATCGACCGTGTCCCCCGGGACTCCCAGGAGGTCCGTGTCGAACGCGCGGTTCGTCGAGCGGCCGCCGGCGAAGAACCGCTCCGCGATCGGAACCGGAACGCCCCTCTTGTCCCCGTATGAGTTGATTCCCCCGGCGCGGGCGGACACCGCGAACACGCCTCCCCCGAACGGCCGGAAGTACGTGGCCTGGCCGGAGTACTTGAGGTAGTCGGCGTAACAGCTTCCGGAAGACGCCTGGTCATTCGCGCATTGCGCCAGCGGGAAGGCGTACTTCGTCGAGGCGCTCAGGTAGTAGCCGGTGTGGGGGTCGATGATGTCGTCGCGCCGGTCGTAGAACAGATTGGGACCGATGGCCGTCTGCAGGATCGGCCGGTCGAACTTGCTGAAGTCCCGCTCGATGATCGAAAGGTCCCTCGCCGCGTTGACCGGCTCGATCCTCTGGTACTCGGCGCGCATCGCGACCCGCAGGTAGCGCCCGAAGAGCCGGGACGACTCGAGGACCGCGCCGCGCCGCTCGATGTCGATCTTCTGGATGGGCTCGCGGGTGTAGAAGGCGAGGAGCGACAGCGGCAGGTTGCGGTTGAACAGGAACGGCTCGCGGAAGGTGAGGATGACACGCCCCCGCTTGGAGATCGGCGCGTACTGGACCTCGACCGACGCGGAGCGCATCGTCCCGAAGAGGTTGTTGTAGGAGGCGCCCACGATCCCGAACGGGTCGCTCCGGTTCTCGAGCGCGTCCGGCGCGTACTGGTACCCGAAGCCGTACAGGAGGGAGAGCGGCCGTCCCTCCTGGACCTCGACCTCGACCGGCCGGGCCTGCGTCGAAGGATCCGCGGCCTGGGGATGGAGCTCGGCGCGGCGGAAGACGCCGGTCCGGGTGAGGTTGCGCTGCGTGGTCAGCACCTCCTGCTCGGAGTAGGGATCTCCCTCGTCCCACGTCACGAGCCGGGTGATCCGGTCGGTTCCGGTGCGCGTGTTTCCCCGGACGATCGTCTTGCCGAAGAAGGAGCGAACGCCTTCCTCCACGTCATACACGACGTCGGCGGACGTTCCGTCGGTGGAAAGGGTCCAGTTGTCCTTGACCGCCGCCTCCCGCCAGCCGCGATCCCGGTAGTAGTTCTGGAGCGAGAACGAGCCCTGCCGGACCTCATTGGGGTTGAACGGCTTTCCGGGATCCGCTGCGAGAAGCTTCTCGAGTTGATCGGCGGAGATGTGCTCGGCCCCGATCACGTTTCGGGTCGCGACGATCGCGCGCGGCCCCTCGGCCACGTGGACGTTGACGATCAGCCGGTCGGGCCGAGAGCCCTCCGTGATCTGCGGCTCGTCGACCTTCGCCTGCACCCAGCCCCGCGTCTGGTAGTAGCCGAGGATCGCGTCGAGGTCGTCCTTCAGGACGTCGTCCACCAACCTCCCGGGCCGGAGGAACGGAAGTCCCTTCTTCTCGGTCACCATGAGCTTCGCGAGCTTGGAGGTCGAGACCGAGTCGTTGCCGGTGATCGCGATCTTTTCCACCGCGAACTTCGGTCCCTCCTCCACGGTGATGGAGACGGCGAGAACGTCGGGCTTCTCCGACATCGCGTACTCGACCTTCGCGCGATAGCGTCCCTTCCGTTGAAAACCCCGTTTCTTGTTCTCGACGTACTGGAGGATCAGGTCTTCGTCGAAGATCTGGCCCTCCAGGAGGTCGAGAAGCTCCCGGCGAACCCGCTTCTCCGGAATCCCGTGCGTCTGAAAAACGACCTCGGGGCCGACGGAGATCCGGTAAACGGGGATCACCCGACCGTCCTCGGTGGGCTGGGCCGCGATCAGCTCGACGATCCCCTTGAGGCGTGACTTCTTCCGGAGAAACTTCGTCATCCGGTCGGCGTCGGCGCGGGCCTTCGACTCTCGGTAACGGTCTCCCTCGTCGAGCCGGGCCGTCTTCAGGAGCTCCTCCCGTGTGAACGGCTTGGTTTCGCCGTCGAAGAGCGGCGGCGCCGTGCGGGCCGGCTTGCCCGCCTCGATGTGGTACACGACCTGGGCGTCGAAAGTGGTCCGGTCGAAGTACACCTCGGGGGAGACGGTCGCCGCGATGTAGCCCTCGGCGTCCAGGCGCCGCTTCAGCGCCTTCGTCCCCTCTTCGAGCTGCTCCGCCTGGAACACCGCGCCCTCCGAAAACGGAACCGCGCGGCGCATCTCCTCGCGGGAGACCGAAACGCCGTCGTCGAACTTGAGCGGGTTCACCCGGTACGACCGGAAGAGGTGAACCGTCACCGCGACACCGCCGTCCGCTCGTTCCGCCTCGATCCGGACGTCCGAAAAGCGGCGCGTGGCGAAGAGGTTCCGGATCGTCGAGCCGGTCGCCTCTTCGGTCAGCGGCTGGCTCGTCTTGATCGAGATGAGCCGCGTCACCTCGTCCCGGTCGACCGGCCCGTCCGACGTGTAGGCGAGCGAAACGACCGTCGCGCCGAAGAACGACGGCGGTTCCGCGGCCGGCTGCGCGAGCGCGGTTCCCGCGAGCGCCAGGAGAATGACGGCGGCCGCCAGCTGCGCCGCCGGCCGGGCCCGGCGCGTGGAGCCGCGATCCCTCAAAACCGCTGCCGCCGGCGCACGTTGATCGAGTAGACCCCGTTCTCGTCCCGGAGTGCCTGCAGCGTGATCGAGTTGGCGAGACGCCATTCCAGCTGGACGACCGACTCCTTGTCGGAGTTCAGGGACTGCGAATAGGTGACGAGGAGCTCGGGGGTGATCTGCTTGCCGACCGTCGACCGGATGTCGGTCAGCTGGCTGCCCGAAAAAACGGGGTCGATCTGGAAGCGGTCCAGCCGGAAGAGCTTCTGCGTCCCGCGCGTGAGCCCGCCCGTGACCGCGCCGGCGACGACTCCGCCCGCGGCCGAGACCAGAGACTGCGTCGTGTCGGTGGCGGTCCGCTGGCCGGGCTCCGCGCCCGTCAGCAGCAGGCCGATGACCGCGTCGTCGGAGAGCGGCGGATCGGACGTAAACGTCGACTGGATCCGCGGCCAGGTTCCCACGAGGTTGACGATGAGGTCGTAGCCCTTCACCTCGGCGCGCGCGCGCAGGTCGATGATCGGCGCGATCCGGGCGGTATTCGCGAACGTGACGGTGCCGGCCTCGATTTCGTACTGGACGTCGCGGAACGTGATTCGACCCCCCTCGTCCAGCAGGATTTGACCGAGCACGATCGGCTGGGCCACGGTTCCGCGGGCGACGAGATCGACCTCCGCGGTCAGACGGGCGACGTTGTTCCGCACCTCCAGGGCCGCGGCGGAAACGATCCGCACCTCGAGGACGGTCTGCTCCTTCCACGGCTCCCGCGCCGCGATCGATCCGCTCGGCCGGTTGCGCTCGAGAAGGTCCGCCACCGTGACGCCGAAGTCCCGGGAGTACGTGCCGCGCAGGAGAGTGACCTCGCCCCGGACGACGTTGCCGCCGGGAACGCCCGTGGCCACGAGATCCGCGTCGACGACGAGCCGCATGCCCTCCGGGTACCGCAGCGCGACGTGGCGGGCCTGGATCGTGAGACGGAAGTTCTCGAGCGTGAGGCCCTTCAGGTTCACGCTCCCGGCGGCGAACACGTCGCCGCCCCCGACGTGCGCCCGGATTCCGTCGATCTCGGCGCGGGACCCGTGGAACGAGACGACGCCGTCGATGTCGTCCAGGATCTGCGTGAGCCCGGTCAACCGGTACTTCCCGTTCTCGACGCGCAGCGTGCCCGAAAGGAGAGGCGAGTCGACGGTGCCCGACGCCGCAACGTCCATGCTCAGCCGGCCGGAGAGCGCCAGGTCCGGAAGCGCGAGCGAGACGAGGGCCGCGTCGATCGGGCCCGCGACGGTGACCGCGAGCGCGTTCTTCGCGCCCAGGTCGACGGAGCCCTGGACCTTCAGGTCGGTGCCCTCCCCCATGGCGTGGAACTCGTCGAAGACCAGCTTCTGCTGCGCGAGGACGATCTTCACGTCACCGGAGGTCCGGAGGACTCCCGGACGATCCGGGAAGTCGAGGCGGGCCTCGGTCACGGTGAAGACCCCGGAGAGGAACTCCCCCGCTTTCGACGGCAGCGTGAGCACGCCTCGCACCGCCAGCGCTCCGCCTCGCCCCGGGGCCACCTCGAGCGGCGTGAAGAGGAGGAGCGCCGCCAGGTCCCGCGCGTCGAGCGCGACCGAAACCTTCGAGCCGGCCTCGAAGACGTTCCCGTCCGCCGTCAGCGTCCATCGGCCGGGCACGGCCACCGACCCGGTCAGGTCGCCGGAGACGACCTTCGCTTCCAGGCGCGGCTCGGCGCCGTCCGGGACCTTGTGCCCGAAGATCGTGGCGTCCGCGAGGGTTGCGGTCGCGGTCAGGTCCGGGCGGTCGATCTTCCCGGAGCCGGCGACCTGGAAGGAGAGCTTCCCGGTGACGCGCTCCGAGTAGTCCTTCAAGGCCGTGACGGCAGGCAGCGGAATGGCGTCCCCCGCGAATCGCGCCTCGAACGTCTTCGCGTCGATGTCGAGGGCGCCGCTGCCGCCCACCATTCCGCCGTCGAGCTCAGCGCGCACGTCGGCGAGCTCGAAGCGCCCCGGCGAGAAGAGAACGCGGCCGGTCACGAGCGGCAACTGCTGTCCCCAGATCACCGCCTGCGACACGCGGATCGGGCCGCCGCCCGTCAGCGACTTCGTGGATCCCGCGATCGGGAAGCTGCCGGAAACGAAGCCCTCGACGGGGTAGTCGAGGTCGAGGTAGTCGAGAAACCGCTTCAGCGGATAGCCGTTGGCGGCGACCTGGAGGTCGAGCTTCGGACGGCCCGGAACGTCGCGGTAGCGGACGGTCCCCTCGAGCGACAGGCTCGCCTCGCCGTCGTAGGCGCGGAGCGGCCGGAAGATGAAGGCGCCTTCCCGGACGTCCGCCGTGCCGCGGACGCTGCCGAAGTTCACTCCGGCCCACAGCGTCTCCTCCGTGGAGAACTGGACGGTGGCGTCGGGGTCGCCCCACGCACCGCCGAGGTGGCCGTTCGCGACGCCGGTGCCGCCGAGACCGAGAGGATCGGGCCGGCCGCCGGTCGCGGCGACGATGTTCTGGAAGAGCCGGTCGACCTCGGTCAGGTCCTTCGAGGAGAGCTCGAAGTCGAAATC
>JBKPMI010000450.1:0-3719 GCA_046732075.1 Acidobacteriota bacterium
GACCTCTGGCTGCTTCGGTTCGGAAAACCCGCGGCCCGCTAGGGCTCGGCCGCGGCCATCACCTCCGCGCGGCCTCCCCGCGTCACCAGGAAGACGCCGAACAGGATCAGCGCGCCCCCGACGAGAGTCCGGAGCGGAAACGTTTCCCCGAGCACGATCGCGCCGAGCACCACCGCGATCAGCGTGTCGACGAGCGGGATCGTTCCGATGATGGAAACCGGCACCCGCTTGATCAACCAGAAAAGCCCGACGAACGTGAGCGCGGTCCCGAACACCGTCAGATAGGCGAGCGATGCCCACGCTCCCGGCGTCCACCGGGCCGGGGCGCCGCGTTCGAAGAGAAACGCCAGCGAGAGCAGAAACACGGATCCGACGAGCGTCTCCCCCCACACGTTGCGCGTGGGATCGACGCGTCCCAGGTGCTTCTTGATGATGACGTTCGAGAAGGCCGACACGATCGCGGACCCGAACACGAGCCCTCCCCCTCGCAGGAGCGCATGGGGGTCGGACTGAAAGGCCCGTGCGACCGCGGGCCCCTGGATGAGCGCGACGCCGCTCAACCCGAGCGCCGCGGCCCCGAGCGTGCGCCGGGTGAGCGGTTCGTTCGGCAGGAAGGAGTGCGCGAAGATCCCGACCCAGATCGGAAACGTCCCGAAGAGGAGCGCGGTCAGCCCCGAGCCGATCCACTGCTCCGCCACGAACACGAGCGCGTAGGACACCCCGATCTGGAGGAACCCGGCGAGCGCCATGTAGCGGACCTCGCGCGGCGTCGGCCGGGCGAGACCGCGACGGAACGCGAACGGCGCGAGCAGGAGGCAGGCGGCGCCCATGCGGATACCGGCGAACCGGAGCGGAGGCAGGTATTGGAGCCCGATCTTGATGACCAGCCACGTCGAGCCCCACACCGCGCACAGGAAGCAGTAAACGGCGAGATTGCGGCCGCGGAGGGGCGAGTGAGCCGTCGTCCCCATCGTCTAGAGCAGCGCGAGCCCTTCCCGGAGCGTGGGGTACTCCAGGGTCGGGAGGAGTTCCCTCTTCGTCCGGGACGTGTCCGCGACCGCCGAGACCATCCCGATCCGGATGAAGTCGCGCGTGAACGGCGAAACCGTACCGAACAACGAGGCGAAGATCTCGCAGCCCGCCGCGATCCCGAAGACGGACCACTCCGGCACCCGCCAGGGTTTCGAGAACCCCCAGTGGCCGGCAATCGTGTCCAGGAAGTCCTGGAGCGTCCGGGGCTCGTCGTCGGCGAGGTTATAGACGCCTCGCGCCGACTCGGACTCGATCGAGGCCGCCACGCCGCGCAGAAAGTCCGGAAGAGCGAGAAGGTGGTTCCAGGTCGGCCGCCGCCACACACCGAGGAGTCGCCGCCGGAGCAGCCAGCGCGCGGCCTCGATCATGAGCACGCCCCGGCCGTAAACCATCCCGGCGCGCAGCACGACCGGGGTCATCCCCGTGCTCCGGCTCTCTTCGAAGAGATTTCTTTCCGACTCCAGCCGCGTGCGGGCATGAACGGAAGTCGGATTCCCGTCGAGCCGGTCCGTCGCGCGGCGCTCGGGAGTCGTCTCTCCTTCGACGTGCGGGAAGCTGATCAACACGAACTTCCGGACGCCCGCCGCGACCGCCGCGGTCGCCAGGTTCCCCGCATAACGCGTGTTGGTGCGCGGGAGGAAGTCCTCCGGCCGGGGTCGAAAAAGGACTCCCGCCAGGTGCACGACGCAGTCCATTCCTTCACAGCCCCGAGCGAGGCTGGAAGGCTCTTCCAGGTCGGCGCGACAGATCGAAACTCGAGGAAACGGCGCGGTGTCGAACGGCAGAGGAGTTCGGTGGACCATGAGGCGCAACTCGTGCGGCGAGTCGGCGAGAAACCGCGCGAGACGGCTCCCGAGGTTTCCCGCCGCGCCGCTGATCAGGACTTTCATGCGTCCGAAGGTCTCCGGATAAGATTCCGCCGGTGCTCAAGGTCGAGATCGATCCCAAGGTATCCGGGGCGGAACGGTATCGCGTCCTCGAAGAGTCTCTGATCGCGCTCCTCGAGGGGGAGCCGGACGCTCTTGCCAATCTCGCGAACGCGGCGGGGCTCCTCGCAGGGTCGCTCGACCGCATCAACTGGTGCGGCTTCTATCTCCTGCGCGGCGAGGAGCTCGTGCTCGGTCCCTTCCAGGGCAAACCCGCGTGCGTCCGCATCCCGATGGGACAGGGGGTCTGCGGCGCGGCGGCCGCCCGGCGCGAGACCCTCGTGGTCCCGGACGTCAACCGGTTTCCGGGGCACATCGCCTGCGACCCTGCCTCGCGCTCGGAGATCGTCGTTCCCATTCTCGAGAACGGAGTACTGCGGGGCGTCCTGGACGTCGATGCGCCCGAGACGGAGCGCTTCGACGAAGAGGACCGCGTCGGCCTGGAGCGTTTCGTCGAAGCCCTGACCCCCCGGATCGCCTGGCGGAAGCTCTGACGTGCGCGTGAAGACTTTCGGGGGTCGCATCACCTGGCTCGGCCATGCCGCGTTTCTCATCCAGTCCCCCAAGCTCCTGCGTATCGCCCTCGACCCGTGGATCAAGAACAATCCGAAGTTTCCGAAGGGATTCGACTGGGGAAAGGTCGATGTCGTCGCCGCCAGCCACGGACACTTCGATCACTTCGGCGAGGACGGCATCCCTCTCCTTCAGAAGACCGGCGCCACGTTCATCGGCATCTTCGAGCTGGCGCTGCACTGCGGCGCCAACGGCATCGGGAAGGTCTCCGGTATGAACAAGGGGGGCAGCCAGAAGGTCGAGGGCGTGGAGTTCCGCATGGTCCATGCGGTCCACTCCGCCGGAACGTCCGGCGCCGGGAAGGAGACGAACTTCCCGTCGGACCCGTGCGGTTACGTCCTGACGTTCGAGGACGGGTTCCGGATCTACTTCGCGGGGGACACGAATGTCTTCGCCGACATGGCCCTGATCGGGGAGCTGTACGAGCCGGACCTCGCGATCCTCCCGATCGGCGACTTCTACACGATGGGACCGCGCGAGGCCGCGAAGGCGTGCCAGCTTCTGGATGTTTCGCGCGTCATCCCCATGCACTGGGGGACGGCCCCGACCCTGCCCGGCACGCCCGATGCATTGCGACGGGAGATCGACCGGCGGGGCCTCGCGACGGAGGTCATCGAGCTCGTTCCGGGCCAGCCCTGGCCGTAGTCCGCAAGAGGAGTCCGCAAGGAGGCGTCATGAAGAAGGCGATCCGTCTCATCCCCGCGATCCTGGCGCTCGGTATCGCCGCGGCCTGCGTGAGCACGGGAGGCGGCGACTGGGAGCTCCTCGGGCGGAAAGAGGTCTCCTTCATCGTCGAGCGCGACACGATCGAGGTCGGCCGGGCCGAGGGCCGTTTTCACGCGCTGAAGCTGGTGGTGGAGGGCGCGCCCGTCGAGATGCGCGACATCCGCGTGACGTTCGGCGACGGCTCGACGTTCCATCCCGAGACCCGTCTGAACTTCGCGGCGAACAGCGTGAGCCGCACGATCGACCTGCCCGGGCGCGGGCGCGTCATCCGGAAGATCGACTTCCTGTACCGCAAGACCTCGGGGGTTTTCCGGGTGGCGACGGTCACGGTCTACGGGCGGTAACCGTCGCGCTCGCTCACTCCCGCTCCCGCAGACTTGAAGACTTCTCGCGCCGCAAGCTCTACTGTAACGGGAGTCGCCCCGCGAAACCTTCCTCGTAGCCGTGGAAGTACTCGAGTGC
>JBKPMI010000451.1:0-2606 GCA_046732075.1 Acidobacteriota bacterium
CGGCGAGCGCCTCCTGGACCTCGGTGCGGCTCGGCCTCGGGTTCGCGTCGAGAAGCGCGCGGGCCGTGAGCAGGAATCCGGGCGTGCAGTACCCGCACTGCGCCGCGCCCAGGTCGGCGAACGCCCGCTGCAGCGGGTGAAGGCCGGCGGCCGACGCCATCCCCTCCACGGTTTCGATTCGGCGGCCTTCGCACTCGACCCCGAGGTAGAGGCACGACAGCACCGGCTTCCCGTCGACGAGCACCGCGCAGGTCCCGCACTCGCCCAATTCGCAGCCGTGCTTGGCTCCCGTCAGCGCGAGGTCTTCGCGGAGCACCTCCAGCAGGGTCTTGTGGGGCGCGAAGGCTGCCTCCACCGGCTCCCCGTTGACGAAGAAGCCGACGTGCGCCTTGAGGCGTTCCGCCGCGCCGGATTTGTCGGACTCGTCCACTTCAAGAAGAGTCTAAGCCTATTGTTTGGAAGAAAAGCGCCCAACTTTTTGACTGACTGGTCAGTTCTTCGACGTCGGTCCTCCGTCCTCAGTCACTTGCGCCGGAAAGCTCCTATGACTTCGGGCTCGGAGTGGCGGTGGCAGGAGCCGCTTTTTCCCGCGCGATCCAGGCGTCGACCCGGGTCTCGAGGATGTCGAGCGGCAGCGCGCCAGCGAGGAGAACGGCGTCGTGGAACTTCCGGATGTCGAAGCGATCGCCCAGCTCCTTCTTCGCGCGCGCCTTCAGCTCCTTGAACTTGAGCTCCCCCATCTTGTACGCGAGCGCCTGGCCCGGCCACACGATGTAGCGATCCACCTCGACGGTGATGTCATGCTCGGTCTTCGCCGTGTTCGCCTTCATGTAGTCGATCGCGCGCTGCCGGTCCCAGTGGAAGGCGTGCATCCCCGTATCGACCACCAGGCGCGTCGCCCGCCACATCTCGTAGGTGAGCTGGCCGAACTTTGAGTAGGGGTCGGAGTAGAAGCCCATCTCGTCGCCCAGGCTCTCGGAGTAGAGGCCCCAACCCTCGGTGAAAGCCGTGAAGCCTTCGTGACGGCGGAACTTCGGGAGCCCCGTCAGCTCCTGGGCGAGCGAGATCTGGAGGTGGTGGCCGGGCACCGCCTCGTGAATGGTCAGGGCCTCCATTTCGTACTTCGGCCGCGTCTCCAGCCGATACGTGTTCGCCACGAAGTAGCCGGGGCGCTCGGCCTCGGCGGAGCCCGGGCGGTAATACGCGGTCGTCGAAGTCGGCGCCTCGAAGTCGGGAGTCGGGATGACGCCGTACGGCGTGCGCGGAAGGGTTCCGAAGAAACGGATGAGCTGGGGGTCGATCCGCTTGCAGATGTCGCGGTAGCCCACGAGCAGGTCGGCCGCGCTCTTGTAATAGAAGCGGGGGTCGGTCCGCAGGAACTTCAGAAACGAGTCGAAGTTCCCCTTGAACTTGACGCGCCGGATGATTTCGTCCATCTGCTGCCGGATCCGCGCGACCTCCGCGAGGCCGATGTCGTGGATTTCCTTGGCGGTCCGGGCCGTCGTCGTGTGACGCTTGATCGCATACGCGTAATAGGCCTCGCCGTCGGGCAGCGCCGACGCGCCCACGTCCTTGCGCGCCGACGGGAGGTAGTCCCGGGTGAAAAACGTGTACAGCTTCAAGTAGGCGGGAAAGACTTCGTTGGCGATCCGCCGCCTCCCCTCGATCCGGAGCGCCTCCCGGTCCGCGTCGGAGACCCCCTCCGGAAACGTCGTGAACGGCTGGAAGTGCGGGCTCTTCTCGGGGTCCGGGAAGATCTGCGCCCGGATTGCGTCCGGGACGTCGCGCAGCGGAATGGCCGGCGGCATCCATCCCTTTTCCTTCCCCTTCGTCATGAGCGCGATCGTCTGGTCGACCTGCTTCGGAAAGGCGGAAAGCCGCGCCAGGTAGTCGCGGTAGTCCTTCGCGGTCCGGAACGGGGTCTGGCTCGTGAGAATCGGAAAGCGATTCTGGATCCCGTCCATCTGGTTGATCGGCATGAGCTCCGTCGGAAACCGGTCGCCGTCGACCTCGGTTTCGACGTCCCGAGCGAAAACGTCGTACGACAGTCGATCGTCCTCGGAGAGCGATTCCCGATCGATCTTCTTGAGCCGCGCCAGGACCTCCTTCGAGTGCGCCTTGCGACGCTCGATTGCTTCGAAAGAGAGGTCGGTCAGCCGATCGTTGTAACGGAGGTCGCCGAGAGTCGTGGCCCTCTCCGGGAACTCGCGGAGCTCCCACTCCCACTCGTCGTCGAAGAGTTTTGCGAGGTCCTTCGCCGCCGCCGCGGCCGCGCCTTTCGCAGCCGCCGCGGCTGCCTTCGGACGCGCGCTCTTCACCGGAGCCGCTCCGAGGATCGCTGGAAAGAGAAGCAGAAGCAATATCGCGCAACGCCGCATGAGAGGCCCCCTTGGTGTCCCGTGTTTCGTTCTTTCGTGTTCCGTGTCCCCTGTCCCGTGTCCCGTCCCCGTCACGCCTCGGCAGCAAGCGCCTGCGGACTCGCGGCCGGGAACCGCAGCTCTTTTTCGGATCTGGCCACGAAGGTCGCGCAGACGAGGTCGCCGACGACGTTCAGCACCGTCCGGCACATGTCGAGGAACCGGTCGACGCCGAGGATGATACCGATG